>NZ_JBFBBD010000038.1:0-63937 GCF_040689515.1 Streptomyces sp. NPDC051173 | reverse complement strand
CGGTTACATTCCGAACCCGGAAGCTAAGCCTTTCAGCGCCGATGGTACTGCATGGGGGACCGTGTGGGAGAGTAGGACGCCGCCGAACAAATTTTAGCCTCAGGCCCCGGGTCATAGACCCGGGGCCTGAGGCATTTTTGCGTTCAGGGCCAATTCACTCGATAAAGCTCGGCGAAGAACGTCCAGGAAAAGCGTCGGGCCCGGGATCAGGGGATCCCGGGCCCGATGTATTCGTGAATTACTCGATGAATTACTTGCCCGCGCTCGCGGCGCGGGCGAGCTCCAGGTCGAGGGACTCACGGCGGATGCGCTGGTCGGTGTAGAGGAGCGCGGTGACCGCGGCCGTGACCGGGAACGCCAGAGTGGAGCTGATGACCGCGCCGACACCGGCGACGATGAGCGCGGACCAGCTGGTGGTGTCACTGTCGGAGCCGCCCGACACGATCGACTCGACGACGCCCACCGGCATTTGCGCGATCATGGAGACCACGAAGGTGAGGGCCACGGCGAGGAGCTGGACGCCGAAGACGCGCCACCAGGACCCGCGCACCAGCTTCGCCGAGCGGCGCATGCTCGCGAGGACGCCCTGCTTCTCCAGCATCAGTGCCGGCACCGCCAGGCTGTAGCGGATCCACAGCCAGGCACCGGCCACCACCGATCCCAGGCCGCCCAGCAGCGCGAGCGCGGCGCCCGCCGACTCCGCGCCCGCCGCGGCGACCAGCAGGCCGATGCCCAGCCCGACGGCGAGGACACCGCAGACCATCAGCGGCAGCAGCACCAACAGGCCGCACATCCGGCCGAGTTGGGGGCGTGCGCTCCGCCACGCCTCGCCGATCGAGGTCGTGCGCCCCAGGATCGCGTGGCTGACCATGACCATCAGCATGCCCGTGGCGATGATCGAGCCGATCAGGCCGATCGCCCAGGCGATGCCCACGCCGCCCAGGCTGCTGCCTATGGCGTCCAGGAGCTCCCGGGGGGACACGGTCTCGGAGTCGGTGAACGACTGGAGGTCCGGGACGTCCCGGAACCACAGGCCGGTGACCACGGTCGCCACCGCCTGGGTGCCCACCGCGAGGGCGAACGAGATCCCCAGGGCCGTACGCCACTGCACGCGTACCGTCCGGATGGCGGCGTCGATGATCTCGCCGACGGCGAGCGGCCGCAGCGGGATCACGCCGGGCTGGGGGGCCTGCGCCGGCGGCGTCCAGTTGCCCCAGCCGCCGCTGGAGGCCGCCTGCGGCCCCCAGCCCCCGGTGCCGGGCTGCTGCCGCCCGGGGTTGGAACGGGCGCGCTCCCGGGTGGTGCGGCGGGTCTGCGGGGGGACTGCGGAGGGCGCGGACCACTGGCCGGCGGGCGGTTGCTCGTCGGCCCACTGCGAGGAGCGTGCGTCCTCGTCGGTGCCGGGTGCCCGGTCCGCGGGGGCGGACTCCTCCGGCGGGGCCGGGGGCCGCTCCTCGGAGGGGGAGGGTCCGGGCGAGTTCCGGCCCGGAGTGTCGTTCATCTGTCTGTCGCTCCTTCTCGGTACCCGTCCGCCGGTGCGGCTCCGGGCCATTGCCCGCAATCGTGTCACGGTGGCCGGACGACCGGCCGTGCTCGCGGCCGGGCCGGGGAGGGGCTCGTACGGGGGAGGAATGGAAAGGGGACCTTCAATAGTCGCCTCCCGCCGGGCAGACTGGACAGATGGCTGATCACTTCGCGGCACGCGTGGATCCTGTCGGATGCCCCCTCTCGCCCGCCCTGCGGTGGGACGAACTGCCGGAGGGGCCCGTGGTCGTGCTCCTCGACCAACGGCGGCTCCCGGCCGAGGAGGTGGAGCTGCTGTGCACGGACGTGCCCGCGCTGGTGGAGGCGATACGCACGCTCGCGGTGCGGGGCGCGCCGCTGCTCGGCGTCGCGGGCGCCTACGGCGTGGCCCTGGCCGCGGCACGGGGCTTCGACGTGGCCGACGCCGCCGAACTGCTGGCCCACGCGCGCCCGACGGCCGTCAACCTCGCGTACGGGGTGCGGCGGGCGGCACGCGCGTACGAGGAGGCGCTCAAGGGCGGGGCGGACGGGCGGCGGGCCGCCGCGGCCGCGCTCACCGAGGCCCGCGCGCTGCACCAGCAGGACGCCGAGGCCAGCGCGCGCATGGCGGCCCACGGCCTGACCCTGCTGGACGAGCTGCTGCCGGGCGGCGGCTACCGCCTCCTCACGCACTGCAACACGGGAGCCCTGGTCTCCGGAGGCGGCGGTACCGCCTTCGCGGTGGCCTCCGCCGCACATGGGGCGGGGCAGCTGAGGCGCCTGTGGGTGGACGAGACCCGTCCGCTGTTGCAGGGCGCCCGGCTCACGGCGTACGAGGCGGCGCGCGCCGGCATGGCGTACACCCTGCTCACCGACAACGCCGCGGGTTCGCTCTTCGCGGCGGGCGAGGTGGACGCCGTCCTGATCGGCGCGGACCGGATCGCCGCCGACGGTTCGGTGGCGAACAAGGTGGGCAGCTATCCGCTGGCGGTGCTGGCCCGCTATCACCATGTGCCGTTCGTCGTCGTGGCACCGACCACCACGGTGGACCTGGGAACGCCGGAGGGTGCCGCGATCGAGGTGGAGCAGCGGCCGGGGCACGAGGTGACGGAGTTCTCCGCGTCCGCGGTGGCGGGCGTGACGGCGGAACCGGGGGCGGGAGCGCCCGCGGCGCCGCTGGGCACCCAGGCGTACAACCCCGCGTTCGACGTCACACCGCCCGAGCTGGTGACCGCCCTCGTCACGGAGAACGGGGTGGTCTCGCCGGTCACCCGGGACGGTCTGGCCGAGCTGTGTGCCGGGCGGGGAAAGGGAAAGGCCGCGGGCGGGGCCGAATTTCCCGCATGATGTCCGCAGCCGCCGAAGAGGGCGGATGATCTCCGAGGTCAACGGGACACACCGAAGAATGCCATTCACCACAGGTGAGCTGAGTCACCCGGCTCTATGGACCGGATGCGAAAATGGGATGATGTCGATATGAAGGGACGCGTCCTTGTCGTCGACGACGACACCGCACTGGCCGAGATGCTCGGCATCGTGCTGCGTGGTGAGGGTTTCGAGCCGTCGTTCGTAGCGGACGGCGACAAGGCACTTGCTGCTTTTCGTGAGGCAAAACCAGATCTCGTGCTGCTCGACCTGATGCTGCCCGGACGGGACGGCATCGAGGTGTGCAGGCTCATCCGGGCGGAGTCCGGGGTGCCGATCGTGATGCTGACGGCGAAGAGCGACACGGTCGATGTGGTGGTCGGGCTGGAGTCCGGCGCCGACGACTACATCGTCAAGCCGTTCAAGCCGAAGGAACTGGTGGCCCGCATCCGGGCCCGGCTCCGCAGGTCCGAGGAGCCGGCGCCGGAGCAGCTGACGATCGGCGACCTGGTCATCGACGTGGCCGGGCACTCGGTCAAGCGCGAGGGGCAGTCCATCGCGCTGACCCCGCTGGAGTTCGACCTCCTGGTGGCGCTGGCCCGCAAGCCCTGGCAGGTGTTCACCCGCGAGGTGCTCCTGGAGCAGGTCTGGGGCTACCGCCACGCGGCGGACACGCGCCTGGTGAACGTGCACGTGCAGCGGCTGCGCTCCAAGGTCGAGAAGGACCCGGAGCGCCCGGAGATCGTGGTGACCGTCCGCGGCGTGGGCTACAAGGCCGGGCCGAGCTGACATGTCGGGCAACGGTGCCGCTCCGGAGTGGGGCGCGGGGCGGCCCGTCGAGACGGCGGGCGGCATATCCCTCTTCCGGCGGCTGTGGCGCGCCGGACGGCTGCTGCCCGACGGCGCGGCCGCCGGGCCGGTCCACCCGGTGCTGCGGCTGTACGTGCGCTGGGTGAGGCGGCCGCTGCTGCCCGCGATGCGGCTGTGGCGGCGGAACATCCAGCTGCGGGTGGTGGCCACCACCCTGCTGATGTCGGTGGGCGTGGTGCTGCTGCTCGGGCTCGTCGTCATCGGGCAGGTGCGCAACGGCCTGCTGGAGGCCAAGCGGCACGCCTCGCAGAGCCAGGCGGAGGGCGGCTTCAAGGCCGCGCGTGACTTCGCGGACGGCACCGACAACCGCGGGCAGGACACCTCGCAGTCCGGCGTCCGGGGCATGGACTCCGGCACCTGGCTGACGACCTTGGTGCAGCAGCTCTCCAGCGGTGGCCAGGGCGTCTATCACGTGGTGGCCCTCAGCGCGGACACCAGTGACACCGCCGTGGGCGCCCGCGGCCCGCGTGCTTCCGGGGACATCGACCCCGAGCACAGCGTCCCCGCAGACCTGCGTAAACAGCTGAACACCCAGACGGGCGCGCTGGAGCGCTCCGCGTCGATCAAGCACAGCGCCTCGGACGAGGGCGAGCCGGCGCTGGTGGTCGGCAAGCGGCTGTACGACAACAACAACAAGCCGTACCAGCTCTACTACCTCTTCCCGTACACCCAGGAGGAGAAGTCGCTGACCCTGGTCAAGACCACGCTGGCGACGGCCGGGGTGTTCGTGGTGGTGCTGCTGGGCGCCATCGCGTGGCTGGTGGTGCGGCAGATCGTCACGCCCGTACGGATGGCGGCCGGGATCTCCGAGCGGCTCGCGGCGGGCGTCCTCCAGGAGCGGATGAAGGTCACCGGCGAGGACGACATCGCCCGTCTGGGTGAGGCCTTCAACAAGATGGCACAGAACCTCCAGGTGAAGATCCAGCAGCTGGAACAGCTGTCCCGGATGCAGCGCCGCTTCGTGTCCGACGTCTCCCATGAGCTGCGCACCCCGCTGACGACGGTACGGATGGCGGCGGAGGTCATCCACGAGGCGCGTGACGACTTCGACCCGGTCACCGCGCGCTCGGCGGAGCTGCTGTTCGGGCAGGTCGACCGCTTCGAGTCGCTGCTGTCCGACCTGCTGGAGATCAGCCGGTTCGACGCGGGCGCGGCGGCGCTGGAGGCCGAGCCCATCGACCTGCGGGACGTCGTGAACCGCGTGGTCGACGGCGCCCTGCCGCTGGCGGAGCGCAAGGGCAGCAAGCTGCTCGTACGGGGCGACGAACAGCCGGTGATCGCGGAGTCGGACGCGCGGCGCGTGGAGCGCGTGCTGCGGAACCTCGTGGTCAACGCCGTCGAGCACGGCGAGGGCCGGGACGTGGTGATACGGCTCGCGGCGGCGGGCGGCGCGGTCGCGGTCGCGGTGCGCGACTACGGCGTGGGCCTCAAGCCGGGCGAGGCGACGCGTGTCTTCAACCGCTTCTGGCGGGCCGACCCCGCGCGGGCCCGTACGACGGGTGGCACCGGCCTCGGCCTGTCGATCGCGGTGGAGGACGCCCGGCTGCACGGCGGCTGGCTCCAGGCGTGGGGCGAGCCGGGCGGCGGTTCGCAGTTCCGGCTGACGCTGCCGAGCACGGCCGGGGACACGCTGCGCGGCTCGCCGATCCCGCTGGAGCCCGACGACTCGCGGCGCAACCGCGGCCTGAACGAGGCCGGGGTGCCGCTGGGCGTCTCCGGCCGTGGTGGGAGCGTGCCGGCGCAGCCCGGGCCGCAGGGCCCCGTGCCCGCGCCCGTACCGGCGCAGACGCGGAGCACGCCCGCTGTCGACCCGGCGGCGCTGCCGGGCAGCGGGGCGCGCGTGGTGGCCCGGCAGGGCGGTGCGGCGCCGTACGACAAGGGCGCGGACACCTCGGACGGAGAGACGAAGGGCGCCGACGGCGGGGCCGGGGCCGGTACGGGACATGAGGGGCAGGCGCGTGGGCACTGAACGCGGACGCCGCAACCGGTTCGCGGGGCTCGCCGCGCTGGCGCTGAGCGGCGCGCTGCTGGCCGGCTGCGCGTCGATGCCGGACAGCGGCGAGGTCACGTCGGTGGACTCCTCGCAGCGCGCCGACGCCGATTCGCAGGTTCGGGTCTACGGCGTGGCACCGCACAAGGGCGAGCAGCCGCAGGACCTGGTGACGGGCTTTCTGGAGGCCACGACCAGCGACGACCCGGACTACGCCACGGCCCGGATGTACCTGTCGAAGAACGTGAAGCGGAAGTGGAACCCGTCCGAGGTGACGACGGTGCTGTCCGAGCCGCCGAAGGTGGACGTCTCGCGCACGGGCGAGCGGAAGCAGGACTTCACGATCGCGCTGAACGGCAAGCAGGTCGCCAGGGTCGACGACAAGCACGCGTACAAGCCGGACGAGCGGGACTACAGCACGCAGATCCGGGTGGCGCAGGAGGACGGCGAGTGGCGCATCGACGCGCTGCCGCCGGGACTGGTGCTCGGGCTCGCCGACTTCCAGCGCATCTACCGCTCGGTCAACAAGTACTACTTCGCCGAGCTGGGGGCGAGTGGTGTGGGGCAGGGCCGCAACGTGCTCGTCGCCGACCCCGTCTACCTGCGCAAGCGCATAGACCCGGTGACGTCCTCGGTGAAGGCGCTGCTGGACGGGCCGACGACGTGGCTCGACCCGGTCGCGACGACGGCCTTCCGCGAAGGCACGCAGGTGGTCGACCAGCGGCTGTCCCTGGACGATTCCAACGCCCTGAAGGTGCGGCTCAACGCCCGGGCGGACGGCACCAGTGAGGAGCAGTGCCTGCGGATGGCCGCGCAGGTCCTCTACACGGTGCAGGACCAGTCGGCCAAGGTCAGCCAGGTGACGCTGCAACGCGAGAACGGCTCCCAGATGTGTGTGCTGCAGCGGGACCAGGCGCGGTGGTACGCACCGGACCAGACGGCGGGTCATCCGGACCGGCAGTATTTCGTCGACGCGCAGCACCGGATGGTGAGCATCGCGGACGGCGAGGACGAGCCGCGGCGGGTCCCCGGTCCGTTCGGTGCGGACGCCCCGGTGCAGCTGCGCTCGGTCGCGGTGGCCCGTGACGAGAAGCGGGCCGCGGGGGTGACGGCCAACGGGCAGTCGCTGTACGTCGCCGGGCTGGAGTCCGGTGCGGCGCTGGGCGACCCGCGGCTGACGGTGCGGGGCAGCGGGGCCAAGGCGGGCCTGACGTCGCCCAGTTGGGACGGGCTGGGCGACCTGTGGGTCGCGGACCAGGACCCGGACCGGCCGCGCCTGCTGCGGCTGCCGGGCGGTACGGGTGCGCCGGAAGAGGTCCAGGTGCCCCGGCTCGACGGCGGGCGGATCACCGGGCTGCGGGTGGCCGCGGACGGTGTGCGCGTCGCGCTGCTGGTGACGAAGGGCGACCGGACGTCGCTGGAGCTGGGACGCGTGGAGCGGCACGGCGGCGTGGGGCGGATGACGCTCTCGGTGCAGGAACTGCGTTCCGTGGCACCGAGGCTGGAGCAGGTCGACGCGGTGTCCTGGGCGGGCGGCAGCCGCCTGCTGGTCGCGGGCAGCGAGCAGAACGGCCTGCAGCAGCTGCTGTACGTCGAGACCGACGGCTCGCTGTCGAATGCCTCGGCGCTGCCCGGCATCACCGGGGTGCGCGGTATCGCCGCCGCGGAGAACGCGGCCAAGGCGCCGACGCTGGTCGCGGAGCGCGACGGCGGGATCGTACGGCTGCTCCCGGACACCAACTGGAAGCTGGTGACCAAGGAGGGCTCGGCTCCGGTCTATCCGGGGTGAACGGGCTCCGGTCCGTCCGGGGTGAACGACTCCGGTCCATCCGGGGTGGGCGGTGCTCCCGCACGCGGGATGTTCCGGATGTGCGCTTTTCGGCAGGCCCGCCCGATGGGCTGTGTCCCTTGTGGCCCGTGGTTCCTCTGAGGCCAGCGACCGGGAGTTATCCACAGGGGTGGCAGGGGTCGCCGCTCCGCGGGACAGTAGGGCCATGCGCAGGTGGTGGCAGGAGATCACCGGCCTGGTGCTGCCGGTCGACTGCGCGGGGTGCGGCCGGTGGCGGACGGTGCTGTGTGAGGAGTGCCGTGCGGCGCTGAGCGGGTCCCGGGCGCACCGCGTGTGGCCGGACCCGGTGCCGGTGGGGCTGCCGCCCGTGCACGCCGCGGCGCGGTACGGCGACAGGGTGCGATCGGTCCTGCTCGCGCACAAGGAACGGGGCGCGCTGGCGCTGGCGGGCCCGCTGGGGGCTGCGCTGGCAGGGGCGGTGCGTTCGGTGGCGGAGGGGGAGAACGGGGGCGCCGGGGGCGAGGGGGAGGTGGGGAGGGGCGGGGGAGGCCCCCTGCTGCTCGTTCCCGTTCCCTCCGCGCGGCATGCCGTCGCCGCTCGGGGGCACGATCCGGGGCGGCGGATCGCTCTCGCGGCCGCGGGTGTGCTGCGGCGTGCCGGTCTTCCCGCGCGGACGGCTGCGGTGCTGCGGCAGCGCAGGGCCGTCGCGGATCAGGCCGGTCTGGACGCCCGGCAGCGGCGGGCGAATGTGTCCGACGCGTTGGGGGTACTCAAGGGGGCAGAGGGGCTGTTGTGTCAGAGGGGCCCGGTGGTGCTGGTGGATGACCTGATGACGACGGGAGCGTCGCTGAGCGAGGCGGCGCGGGCCGTCTCCCTGGTCGGAGGGCGGCTTCTCGGGGCGGCCGTGGTCGCCACTGTCGAGCGTACGCCCGTCGGGCCGGCGCCGCGCATAAACGGAACCCTCGGAGAACGCCACTCGTTGATGAGGGAAACGGCAGGAAAACACCTGAATGGGGGTACGCCTCGGTAGGGGCTACCGACAGGCGTCCGGGCGAGATATGTTCGGTTGTGAGGAAGGGCAAGCTCTATGCCTCATATCTCCGAATGGCGCTTTTCCTGCGCTTTCGAAGAAGCTTGAAGTCGATGGGGTGTAGATCTTGTCGATGGGGGAGGAGGAGGTGAAACCGCCGAGTCGGTGGCTCCGGGGTGTCCCCGGGGCTTGTTGCAAGAGGGATGCGCTCCGCATCTTCAGCGGGGCGATCCGGGAACGGAGTTCTGCGTGGACATCGTCGTCAAAGGCCGCAAGACCGAGGTGCCCGAGCGCTTTCGCAAGCACGTGGCCGAGAAGCTGAAGCTGGACAAGATCCAGAAGCTCGACGGCAAGGTGATCAGCCTCGACGTCGAGGTGTCCAAGGAGCCCAACCCCAGGCAGGCCGACCGCTCCGACCGGGTGGAGATCACGGTGCGTTCGCGTGGACCGGTGATCCGGGCGGAGGCGGCAGCAGCCGATCCGTACGCCGCGCTGGACCTCGCCACCAGCAAGTTGGAAGCGCGGCTGCGCAAGCAGAACGACAAGCGTCACAGCCGCAGGGGCAACGGACGCATTCCCGCGAGCGATGCCGCGTCGACCGTCATCGGCGCCGCGGAGCTCAACGACAGCGGTGAACTCACCGTGGAGCAGGCGATGGACGGAGTCCCGGTCACCCGCATGGGATCGCTCGAGGTCCAGGGCGAAGGCCCCCTGGTGGTCCGCGAGAAGACCCACACCGCGGCTCCGATGACGCTCGACCAGGCGCTCTACGAAATGGAGTTGGTCGGCCACGACTTCTATCTGTTCGTCGACTCCGAGACCAAGCTGCCCAGTGTCGTCTACCGGCGGCACGCCTACGACTACGGCGTCATCCGTCTCAACGCCGACCCGCTGTTCGAAGCGGAGCCCGGCGGGGCGGGCGGAGCGCTCGGCGGCTGAGCCGGGAGGCCCGGCAGGCGGCCGAAGCCTCTCGCGGCCCGCGTCGTAGACATCCATCCGATGGTGCCCTCGGAGCGCTCCGGCGCTCCCTGGGCACCCTGTGCGACGGCGGGAGCACCGCCCGGTTGCCCGGCATGAAATCATGACGGACGGCCAACCACCGGCCCGCCGAAACCGGTTGGGGCGGCGGGCAGCACTGTGCAACCGCGAGGGACTCTGGGCCTTCAGGGGTCTCCAGGGGGAGGAACGATGGCGGACAGGTTCGGGCCGGTGCTCGTGCCCGGCGAGGACGACGACGAGAGTGCCTGCGCGGACCGGGGCGGCACGCGTGCGGAGCCCATCAGGGTGCTGGTGGTGGACGACCACGCGCTCTTCCGCCGGGGGCTGGAGATCGTCCTCGCGCAGGAGGAGGACATCCAGGTCGTCGGCGAGGCCGGGGACGGCGCGGAGGCCGTCGACAAGGCCGCCGACCTGCTGCCGGACATCGTGCTGATGGATGTGCGGATGCCCAAGCGCGGCGGCATCGAGGCGTGCACCTCCATCAAGGAGGTGGCCCCCAGCGCCAAGATCATCATGCTGACGATCAGCGACGAGGAAGCCGATCTCTACGACGCCATCAAGGCGGGGGCGACCGGCTATCTCCTCAAGGAGATCTCCACCGACGAGGTGGCCACCGCGATCCGGGCGGTCGCCGACGGGCAGTCGCAGATCAGCCCGTCCATGGCCTCCAAGCTGCTCACCGAGTTCAAGTCGATGATCCAGCGCACGGACGAGCGCCGGCTGGTGCCCGCGCCCCGGCTCACCGACCGTGAGCTGGAGGTGCTCAAGCTCGTCGCCACCGGGATGAACAACCGCGACATCGCCAAGGAGTTGTTCATCAGCGAGAACACGGTGAAGAACCATGTGCGCAACATCCTGGAGAAGCTTCAGCTGCACTCCAGGATGGAGGCCGTGGTCTACGCGATGCGGGAGAAGATCCTCGAGATCCGGTGAAGTGGCTGGGGGTTCGGGGGTTATCCCCCGAGGGTTGCAGTTTCGAGATTCGGTGAGGCGGCTGAGGGTTCGGGGCTCCTGGGGGCCCGGGGCCCGTCGCCGGCCTCCCGTCAGCCGAGGGCGGTGACCAGGGCCGCGGCCAGCTTCGCGTCGTCGCAGCGCTCTATGCGCACGGAGTCGCAGCCCACCCACCCGGCCGCCTCGCGCAGCGCCTGTGCCATGGGCGCCACGGCCTTGGGCCCGTCGAGGGAGACCTGGCGGGCCACCAGCGTGCTGCCCTCGCGGGCCGGGTCCACCCGCCCGGCCAGCCGTCCGCCCGTCAGCAGCGGCATCGCGAAATAGCCGTGCACCCGCTTCGGCTTGGGCACATACGCCTCCAGCCGGTGCGTGAAGCCGAAGATCCGCTCCGTGCGCGGCCGGTCCCAGATCAGCGAGTCGAACGGCGAGAGCAGCGTCGTGCGGTGCCGGCCCCGCCCGTCACCGGCCAGCGCCCGCGGATCCGCCCATGCCTGCTTGGACCACCCGGCGACCTCGACCGGCACCAGCCCCGTGGCCTCCATGACCGCGTCCACCTGCTCGCCCTTGAGGCGGTGGTAGTCCGCGAGGTCGGCCCGGGTCGCGACACCCATCGCCGCGCCCGCCTGGGTGACCAGGCGCCGTACGCACTCCAGGTCGTCGAGGTCGTCGTGGAAGAGGGCGTCCGGGACGGCGCGTTCCGCCAGGTCGTACACCCGCTTCCAGCCGCGCCGCTCGGTGCACACGACCTCGCCGGTGTCGAGCAGCCACTCCACGGCGATCTTCGTCTCGGACCAGTCCCACCAGGGGCCGCCGTTCTTGGCCCCGCCCAACTCCGTGGCCGTCAGCGGGCCGTCCGCCTTGAGCCGGTCGCGGACGGCGGCGCAGGAGCGCTCCGGCTCCTTCATCACGTGCCAGCGGTGCCCGCGCGCCTGGAACGCCCGCCGCCGGAAGGCGAAGAGCGGCCACTCCTCGATGGGCAGGAGGCATGCGGCGTGCGACCAGTACTCGAAGCTGTGCGGCGGCTCGGGAGCCGTGCGCGGGGTCCAGTAGGCGGACTCGACCGTGCCGCGCCCGACCCCGCCCAGCCGTGCGTACGGCACCAGCTCGTGCGAGCGGGCCAGCACCGAGATCGTGTCCAGCTGCACGGCGCCCAGCAGCCGCAGCACCCCGCGCACCCCGGCCCGCCGGTCGGGGGCGCCGAGCAGCCCCTGTGCCCGCAGCGCGATGCGCCGCGCCTCGTCGGCGGAGAGCCGGTGCTCGGTGCGTGGACCCTTGGCAGCGGCGGCAGTTGTCATGCTGGAGACCATGCCGCCAGCGTAGATCCCGGCACTGACAACGCCCCCGGTCGGTCAGGCCCGTTCGGGAAACGGCAGGTAGGGGGCCCCGGACGGCAGTCCGAGGTCCGACGGGAGCAGCGAGCCGACCCAGGCGTCGCGGCGCGTGCCGGCGTACGGGATCTTCGCGCGCTGGGTGCCCTCCATGCGGAAGCCCACCTTCAGGGCGACCGCGCGGGAACCGGTGTTCCCGGCCTCGGCGTACCACTCCAGCCGCTCCACGCCGAGCTCCTCGAATCCCCAGCGGGCCACCTCGCGGGCGGCCTCCGCGGTGTAGCCCCGGCCGCGCCGCTCCTTGGCGGTCCAGTAGCCGAGCTCGGCCTGTCGCTCGGGGGAGCGCAGCTGGGCGAGCCGCACCAGGCACATCGACCCCACCAGTTGGCCCTCGTCGCGGGTGAACAGGCCCCAGGTGTACATCGAGTCGTCGCGCCAGCCCGCCGGGCAGGTCTCCTCCAGGAAGGTCCGCGCGTCCTCGCGCGTGTAGGGGGAGGGGACGCTGGTGTAGCGCGGGATGTCCGGGTCCTGGCAGGCCGCGTGCACGGCGCCCGCGTCGGACGGGGCGAAGGGGCGCAGCGTCAGGCGCGGGGTGGCGAGCGAGAGGGGTTCCATGCGGGGAGTCTGGTCGCCGGCCGCGGTCCCGGGCGAGTGATTTTCCCCGTTGACGTCGATCGCGGAGAAATGTCACAGGCCCGGCACCTTCGGGCGGTGCCGTTCGTTCACCGTGCGGGTGACACCCGGCTCGGGCCCTGACGGACCTCCCGGCGCGGCGGGGTCCTCGCTTACGATGGCCGTTGCGGCGGGGACTGTCCCGTCGTGCCCGCGCACCCTCCCCCTGCCTGCGGCGGGGGCAGCCCCAGTGCCAGGCCCGACCGGCAAGGAGTCAGCCTACGTGTCCGTCTTCGGCAAGATCATGCGTGCAGGAGAAGGCAAGATCCTGCGCAAGCTGCACCGCATCGCGGACCAGGTCAATTCCATCGAAGAGGACTTCCTCACCCTCTCCGACGCCGAGCTGCGCGCGCTGACCGACGAGTACAAGCAGCGGTTCGCCGACGGGGAGTCCCTGGACGACCTGCTCCCCGAGGCGTTCGCCACCGTCCGCGAGGCGGCCAAGCGCGTGCTCGGCCAGCGGCACTACGACGTCCAGCTGATGGGCGGCGCCGCCCTGCACCTGGGCTATGTCGCGGAGATGAAGACCGGTGAGGGCAAGACCCTCGTCGGCACCCTCCCGACGTATCTGAACGCCCTCTCGGGCAAGGGCGTCCACCTGATCACCGTCAACGACTATCTGGCGGAGCGCGACTCCGAGCTGATGGGCCGGGTGCACAAGTTCCTCGGTCTGTCGGTCGGCTGCATCCTCGCCAACATGACACCCGCGCAGCGCCGCGAGATGTACAACTGCGACATCACGTACGGCACGAACAACGAGTTCGGCTTCGACTATCTGCGCGACAACATGGCCTGGTCGCAGGACGAGCTGGTGCAGCGCGGGCACAACTTCGCGGTGGTCGACGAGGTCGACTCCATCCTCGTCGACGAGGCCCGTACGCCGCTGATCATCTCCGGCCCGGCCGACCAGGCCACCAAGTGGTACGGCGACTTCGCCAAGCTGGTCACCCGCCTGAAGAGGGGCGAGCCGGCCAACCCGCAGAAGGGCATCGAGGAGACCGGCGACTACGAGGTCGACGAGAAGAAGCGCACCGTCGCCATCCACGAGTCCGGCGTCTCCCGCGTCGAGGACTGGCTGGGCATCGACAATCTCTACGAGTCGGTCAACACTCCCCTCGTCGGCTATCTGAACAACGCCATCAAGGCGAAGGAACTGTTCAAGAAGGACAAGGACTACGTCGTCATGGACGGCGAAGTCATGATCGTCGACGAGCACACCGGCCGTATCCTCGCCGGCCGCCGTTACAACGAGGGCATGCACCAGGCGATCGAGGCGAAGGAAGGGGTGGACATCAAGGACGAGAACCAGACCCTGGCCACCATCACCCTCCAGAACTTCTTCCGCCTCTACGGCAAGCTCTCCGGCATGACCGGTACGGCGATGACCGAGGCCGCCGAGTTCCACCAGATCTACAAGCTCGGCGTGGTGCCGATCCCGACCAACCGGCCGATGGTCCGCAAGGACCAGTCCGACCTCATCTACCGCACCGAGGTCGCCAAGTTCGACGCCGTGGTCGAGGACATCGCGGAGAAGCACGAGAAGGGCCAGCCGATCCTGGTCGGCACGACCTCCGTCGAGAAGTCGGAGTACCTCTCGCAGCAGCTCGCCAAGCGCGGCATCCAGCACGAGGTGCTCAACGCCAAGCAGCACGACCGGGAGGCGACGATCGTCGCCCAGGCCGGCCGCAAGGGCGCCGTCACCGTGGCCACCAACATGGCCGGCCGTGGCACCGACATCAAGCTCGGCGGCAACCCCGACGACCTCGCCGAGGCCGAGCTGCGCCAGCGCGGCATGGACCCGGTGGAGCACGTCGAGGAGTGGGCGGCCGCGCTGCCGGACGCCCTGGAGCGTGCCGAGGCCGCGGTGAAGGCGGAGTTCGAGGAGGTCAAGTCGCTGGGCGGCCTCTATGTGCTGGGCACCGAGCGCCACGAGTCCCGCCGTATCGACAACCAGCTGCGCGGCCGTTCCGGCCGTCAGGGCGACCCGGGCGAGTCCCGCTTCTACCTCTCGCTGGGCGACGACCTGATGCGCCTGTTCAAGGCCCAGATGGTCGAGCGCGTGATGGCCATGGCCAACGTCCCCGACGACGTGCCGATCGAGAACAAGATGGTCACCCGGGCCATCGCCTCCGCCCAGTCGCAGGTCGAGCAGCAGAACTTCGAGACGCGTAAGAACGTCCTGAAGTACGACGAGGTGCTCAACCGCCAGCGCGAGGTCATCTACGGCGAGCGCCGCCGCGTCCTGGAGGGCGAGGACCTGCACGAGCAGGTCAAGCACTTCATGGACGACACCATCGACGACTACATCCGCCAGGAGACCGTCGAGGGCTTCGCCGAGGAGTGGGACCTGGACCGGCTGTGGGGCGCCTTCAAGCAGCTCTACCCCGTGAAGGTCACCGTCGAGGAGCTGGAGGAGGCCGCGGGCGACCGCGCGGGCATCACGGCCGAGTTCATCGCGGAGTCCATCAAGGACGACATCTACGAGCAGTACGCCGCCCGCGAGGAGCAGCTCGGCTCGGACATCATGCGTGAGCTGGAGCGGCGCGTGGTGCTGTCCGTCCTGGACCGCAAGTGGCGTGAGCACCTCTACGAGATGGACTACCTCCAGGAGGGCATCGGCCTGCGCGCCATGGCCCAGAAGGACCCCCTGGTGGAGTACCAGCGCGAGGGCTTCGACATGTTCCAGGCCATGATGGAGGGCATCAAGGAGGAGTCCGTCGGCTATCTGTTCAACCTGGAGGTCCAGGTCGACCAGCAGCTGGAGGAGGTCCCCGTCCAGGACCGCGGCGAGCGCCCGTCCCTGGAGAAGGAGCCCCAGGACGCCGTCGTCGCCGGTGCCCGTCCGGAGATCCGCGCCAAGGGCCTCGACGCCCCGCAGCGCCCGGACCGGCTGCACTTCTCGGCCCCCACGGTCGACGGTGAGGGCGGTGTCGTCGAGGGCGACCTCGTCGGTGACGAGGGCCCGACGCGCTCCTCGGCGGACGGCATGACCCGCGCCGAGCGGCGCAAGGCCCAGAAGAACAGCGGTGGCCGCCGCCGCAAGAAGTAACCCGGCGGGCGGTGACACGAGGCGGGGGCGGGGCACACGGTGCCCCGCCCCCGCCTCGCGCGTACCGGTGGGTCTTGCGGCCCGTCGTCCGCGGGTGATGCGTCCGAGCCACCGCCGTGCGGCGAAGGATGCTCCTGCCGCGAGCCGCGAGCGCCCCGCGGGTCACCGTCGGCCTTCGGACCGGCGGTGACCCGCCGGGTACGGCCTACGCGCGTGCCCCGCCGAGCTCGACGGCCGCGCACCGCCACCGCTGGTCCGTGCCGTGCTCCAGGCGGAAGGCGAGTGCCTGGAGCCGGTCGCCGGAGACGATCCGGGCGAACGCCTCGATCACCCCGGGCCGGGGCCTGAACTCGTCGCAGCGCCGGACGAACGGCGTCCGGCCCGGCGGCGGGGGCCGCAGCGGCGCCTGCGGGGCCAGCGTGGCGAGCTGGTCGTACGCGGTGCCCACGGTGTGCCCGAGCATCCAGTGCACCGGGCGCTGGCCGCTGAGGGTGAGCAGCAGCCGGTTGGCGAACCAGTAGCGCGGCAGGCCCTCGCGCTCGCGGCGGCGGGCCGCCGGGTCGGGGTGCGGGCGCCTGCTGTCGGTGCGCCGCGGCGGGCCGGTCCTGGCCGCCCGTGCGGTCCTGGCCGGTCCGGTGGATCCGGTGGTGGTGCGCTGCATGCCGATCGCCCCCGCGATGCCGGGCCCGGTGCCGATGCCGGGCGGTGGCCTCTTCTTCGCCGTCTTCGTCGGTTTCTTCGTTCTCTTCGTTTTCTTTGCCGATCTTCTACCGGCGGGCCGCGGAGGGCGGCAAGGACGCGGTGGGGCGGGCCGGGCGGCAGGCCGGTTTCCCCTATCAGGGGCCGAAGGGGCACAGGGGGCCGTTTCGGCGGCCCGGTGGGGCCGGAGTGCCTCCGGTGGCGGCAAGCGGGGGAGAAGCGCCTCCACGGGGCCTCCCGGCACTCCGAAGGGGGACTCCCGCCGTATGCTGGCAGCGCGTTCTTTCAGGCTTCAGGATCTTCAGGAAAGCAGCGGTCATGCGCGTCTACGTCCCCCTGACCCTCCCCGGTCTCGCCGAGGCGCACCGGACCGGCCAGCTGGGGCCCGCCCCGCTGCACGCCTTCGCCGTCACCCCCGCGCTGCGCGAGTGGTATCTCTCCGACGACGTCGAGGAGCTGGAGTACGCGGCCCTCGGCCGGGCCGCCGAGGCGTCGCTGCGGATGCTCGCCGGTGCCCCGGACGCCGCCCGCCGGCGCGTCGTCGTCGCCGTCGACGTGCCCGAGGGCGCCGCGACCACCGACCCCGACCAGGGCCTGGAGCAGTCCACGCTGGGCCAGGTGCGGCTGGCCTCCGCCGTGCCGCTGGCGAAGGCGGCGGCCGTGCACCTCGACTCCGGCGACGCCGAGGCGGACGTCGCGGCCGCCGCGGCCGCGCTGGGCGCCGCCGACCAGGGCGACGACGACGCGCAGTTCACCGTGGACGGCGCGGAGGACCACGACCTGATGTGGTTCGGCGTCCAGGAGATCGCCGGCCTCATCTGACGAACGCCCTGGTGGGCGCGGGTGTCCTGGGGCCTGTCCGGCGGATCTTGTGGTCGGTGCTGCGGGTGGTCGTCGTCCGCACCACCGCTACGCGGCGAGGACACTCCCCCCAGACTTCGTCCGGGGGGACCCCCAAGGGCGTTCCCGCCGCAGGCAGCAACGGGCCCGCAGACTGGCAAAGATCCGCCGGGCACGGACTGAGGCTCCGGGCGGCGTTGTCGGTGCTGATCGGTACGGTCGTGTCATGGGGAACCACGGGGCACACATCATCTGGGACTGGAACGGCACGCTGTTCCACGACACCGACGCGGTGATGGCGGCGACGAACGCCGCCTTCGCCGAGACCGGCCTGGAGCCGATCACGCTGGAGCGGTACCGGGAGCTGTACTGCGTCCCGATCCCGCGGTTCTACGAGCGGCTGATGGGCCGCCTCCCCACCCAGGCAGAGTGGGACCACATGGACCTGGTCTTCCAGCGGCACTACCGCGACCACTTCCCGCGCTGCGGCCTCGCCGACGGCGCCGAGGGCCTGCTGGAGAGCTGGCAGGGGGCGGGCGGCACCCAGTCGATCCTGTCGATGTTCGGGCACGACGAGCTCGTGCCCCTCGTCCGCAGCTTCGGCATCGAGCGCAGATTCGTCCGCGTCGACGGGCGCACCGGCCCCTCGGGCGGCAGCAAGGCCGCGCACATGGCCCGGCACGTCGCCGGGCTGGACGGCATAGCGGCGGGGCGCGCCGTGGTGATCGGCGACGCCGTCGACGACGCGGTCGCGGCGGCCCACGTGGGCGCCCACGCGGTGCTCTACACCGGAGGGTCGCACAGCCGGAGCAGCCTCGGCGAAGCGGGCGTGACGGTGGTCGACAGCCTGGCGGAGGCCGTCGCCGAGGCGGAGCGGCTCGTCGGCTGACCGGGCGTGACATCGGCCACAGCGGGCCCGTCCGGCGCTCCAGGAGGCTCCCCCGGGGAGCTCCCGCGGCGTCCCGGTGACGGAGCCGCGCAGGGCGGCGAACCGCCGTGGAGCCCAGTGGATCCGCGGGCGGCGGGCGGTCCGCGTCCGGCGAGGAACCGCGTCCGGCGGAAAGCGCTGTCCAGACCGTCAAAGTTCGGGCCCGGGTTTTGTACACAAACGGCTCATGACGCTTCCCCCGGGAAGAGCGATAGCCTTACCAGGTGATCAGCGCGATATCCAGCTGGGGTGACGACGCCCCTGCCCTGCGCCCGGAGTGCCACCGCACCCGGGCCGCCGCTGGTCCCCGCACCTGGGCACCTCTGACGAATCTCGTCAAGAAAGGCCCGGTCACCTCTCATTCCGGCATAACGTCGACGACGACCGGATACCCCGTGTCGCGGCGTGATGCCTTCACCGTCTATGTCACGCAACGGCGCGCGACAGGAGCCAGAGGACATGCAGACCAAGCTGGACGAAGCCAAGGCCGAGTTGCTCGAACGGGCGGCCCGCGTCGCCGAGACCAGCCCGGCCGGGGGGCAACAACCGACTGGGCCGAAGGGTGAGGGCAGTCTCGACCCGGAGACGTTGACCGCCTTTCTCCAGCGCTACTACCTGCACACCGCGCCCGAGGACCTCAGCGGCCGGGATCCGGTCGACGTCTTCGGCGCCGCGCTCTCGCACTACCGCCTCGCCGAGAACCGGCCGCAGGGCACCGCCAATGTGCGGGTGCACACGCCGACGGTCGAGGAGAACGGCTGGACGTGCAGCCACTCCGTCGTCGAGGTCGTCACCGACGACATGCCCTTCCTGGTCGACTCCGTCACCAACGAGCTCTCCCGCCAGGGCCGCGGCATCCACGTCGTGATCCACCCCCAGGTCGTCGTGCGCCGTGACCTCACCGGCCGCCTCCTGGAGGTCCTCGGCTCCAACTGCGACGCCCACGGCGACGGCAAGGACGCCGTCCTGCCGCACGACGCCCTCACCGAGTCGTGGATCCACGTCGAGATCGACCGCGAGACGGACCGCGGCGACCTCAAGCAGATCACCTCCGACCTGCTGCGCGTCCTGTCCGACGTCCGCGAGGCCGTCGAGGACTGGGAGAAGATGCGCGACGCCGCGCTGCGCATCGCCGACGAGCTGCCGTCCGAGCCCTCCGCCCCCGACGTGCCCGAGTCCGAGGTGAGCGAGGCCCGCGAGCTGCTGCGCTGGCTGTCCTCCGACCACTTCACCTTCCTCGGCTTCCGCGAGTACGAGCTGGCGAAGGTCCCCACCGACGGCGGCGAGGAGGACGTGCTCAGCGCCGTCCCCGGCACCGGCCTCGGCATTCTGCGCTCGGACCCCACGCACCACGGCGAGGGCCACCACGCCGGGCCGCTCGGCGCGTCCCCGTCCTTCAACCGGCTCCCCGCGGACGCCCGCGCCAAGGCCCGCGAGCACAAGCTGCTCGTGCTGACCAAGGCCAACAGCCGCGCCACCGTGCACCGTCCCTCCTACCTCGACTACGTCGGGGTGAAGAAGTTCGACGCCGAGGGCAACGTCACCGGCGAGCGCCGCTTCCTGGGCCTGTTCTCCTCCGCCGCGTACACCGAGTCGGTGCGCCGGGTCCCCGTCGTCCGCCGCAAGGTCGCCCAGGTGCTGGCCGACGCCGGGTTCACGCCCGACAGCCACGACGGCCGCGACCTGCTCCAGATCCTGGAGACCTACCCGCGCGACGAGCTCTTCCAGACGCCGGCCGACCAGCTGCGCGCCGTCGCCACCAGCGTCCTCTACCTCCAGGAGCGCCGCCGCCTGCGGCTCTACCTCCGCCAGGAGACCTACGGGCGCTACTACTCCGCCCTCGTCTACCTGCCGCGCGACCGCTACACCACGGCCGTCCGGCTGCGGCTGATCGACATCCTCAAGGAGGAGCTCGGCGGCACCAGCGTCGACTTCACCGCGTGGAACACCGAATCGGTCCTCTCCCGGCTGCACTTCGTCGTCCGCGTCGAGCCGGGCGCCACCCTGCCCGACCTCACCGACGCCGACGTCGAGCGCATCGAGGCCCGGCTGGTCGAGGCCGCCCGCTCCTGGGCGGACGGCTTCGCCGAGACGCTCACCGCCGAGGTGGGCGAGGAGCGCGCCGCCGAGCTGCTGCGCCGCTACGGCCAGGCGTTCCCCGAGGGCTACAAGGCCGACCACAACCCGCGCGGCGCCGTCTCCGACCTCGGTCACCTGGAGAAGCTGACCACGGCCGGCGGCGACCGCGACTTCGAGCTCAGCCTCTACGAGCCGGTCGGCGCGGGCCCCGGCGAGCGCCGCTTCAAGATCTACCGCACCGGCGAGCCGGTCTCCCTCTCCGCCGTCCTGCCGGTGCTCCAGCGCCTCGGCGTCGAGGTCGTCGACGAGCGCCCGTACGAGCTGCGCTGCTCGGACCGGACGACCGCCTGGATCTACGACTTCGGGCTGCGGATGCCGGAGCGGATCGAGGGCGAGGACGCGCGCACCCGCTTCCAGGAGGCCTTCGCGGCCGTGTGGACGGGCGCCGCGGAGAACGACAACTTCAACAAGCTGGTGCTCGAGGCCGGTGTCGACTGGCGCCAGGCGATGGTGCTGCGGGCCTACGCGAAGTACCTCCGGCAGGCCGGGTCGACCTTCAGCCAGGCGTACATGGAGGACACCCTCAGCAACAACGTCCACACCACGCGCCTGCTGGTCAACCTCTTCGAGGCCCGGATGTCGCCGGCGCTCCAGCGCGCCGGGCGCGAGCTGATCGACGGGCTGCTGGAGGAGCTGGACGGCGCCCTCGACCAGGTCGCGAGCCTGGACGAGGACCGCATCCTGCGGGCCTTCCTGACGGTCATCAAGGCCACGCTGCGCACGAACCACTTCCAGCGCGTCAGCGCGGGAAGCGACGAGAGGGGCCAGCGCACGAGTGCCGGTCTGCCGCACGCCTACCTGTCCATCAAGCTGGACCCGCAGGCCATCCCCGACCTGCCCGCGCCCCGCCCGGCGTACGAGATCTGGGTCTACAGCCCGCGTGTCGAGGGTGTGCACCTGCGCTTCGGCAAGGTCGCGCGCGGCGGTCTGCGCTGGTCCGACCGGCGTGAGGACTTCCGCACCGAGGTGCTCGGCCTGGTCAAGGCGCAGATGGTGAAGAACACCGTCATCGTGCCGGTGGGCGCCAAGGGCGGCTTCGTCGGCAAGCGGCTGCCGGACCCGTCCCTGGACCGTGACGCGTGGCTGGCCGAGGGCATCGCCTCGTACAAGACCTTCATCTCGGGTCTGCTCGACATCACCGACAACATGGTCGGCGGCGAGGTCGTGCCCCCGAAGGACGTCGTGCGGCACGACGGTGACGACACCTATCTGGTCGTCGCCGCCGACAAGGGCACCGCGACCTTCTCCGACATCGCCAACGAGGTCGCCGAGTCGTACGGCTTCTGGCTCGGTGACGCCTTCGCGTCCGGCGGCTCCGCGGGCTACGACCACAAGGGCATGGGCATCACCGCCCGCGGTGCCTGGGAGTCCGTCAAGCGGCACTTCCGGGAGCTGGGGCACAACACCCAGACCGAGGACTTCACGGTCGTCGGCGTCGGTGACATGTCCGGTGACGTGTTCGGCAACGGCATGCTGCTGTCGGAGCACATCCGGCTGGTGGCCGCCTTCGACCACCGCCACATCTTCCTCGACCCCACCCCGGACGCGGCCGTCTCCTACGCCGAGCGCCGCCGTCTGTTCGAGCTGCCCCGGTCCTCCTGGGCGGACTACGACACGGGCCTGCTCTCGCAGGGCGGTGGCATCCACCCGCGTACGGCCAAGTCGATCCCGGTCAACGCCCACGTCCGGGCCGCCCTCGGCATCGAGGCGGGCGTCACCAAGATGACCCCCGCCGAGCTGATGAAGGCGATCCTGCGCTCGCAGGTCGACCTGCTGTGGAACGGCGGCATCGGCACGTACGTGAAGGCGTCCACCGAGTCGCACGCCGACGTCGGTGACAAGGCCAACGACGCGATCCGCGTCGACGGCCAGGACCTGCGGGTGAAGGTCGTCGGCGAGGGCGGCAACCTCGGTCTGACGCAGCTGGGCCGCATCGAGTTCGCGCGCGCCGGCGGGCCGGAGTCCACCGGCGGCCGGATGAACACGGACGCCATCGACAACAGCGCCGGTGTGGACACCTCCGACCACGAGGTGAACATCAAGATCCTGCTGAACGCGCTGGTCACCGACGGCGACATGACCGTCAAGCAGCGCAACAAGCTGCTGGCGGAGATGACCGACGAGGTCGGCGAGCTGGTCCTGCGCAACAACTACGCGCAGAACGTGGCCCTGGCCAACGCCGTCGCCCAGGCGCCCAGCCTGCTCCACGCCCACCAGCGGATCATGCGCCGGCTGAGCCGCGACGGTCACCTGGACCGCGCGCTGGAGTTCCTGCCCACCGACCGGCAGATCCGCGAGCGCCTCTCCGCGGGCCGCGGGCTGACCCAGCCGGAGCTGGCGGTCCTGCTCGCCTACATCAAGATCACGACGTCCGAGGAGCTGCTGGCCACCGACCTGCCGGACGACCCGTATCTGGAGCGGCTGCTGTACGCCTACTTCCCGCAGGCGCTGCGCTCCTCCTTCGGCGAGCAGATCGACGGGCACGCGCTGCGCCGGGAGATCGTCACGACGGTCCTGGTCAACGACACGGTCAACAGCGGCGGTTCCACTTTCCTGCACCGTCTGCGGGAGGAGACCGGGGCGTCGCTGGAGGAGATCGTCCGGGCGCAGACCGCGGCCCGGGAGATCTTCGGCCTGGGCAAGGTCTGGGACGCCGTCGAGGCGCTCGACAACCTCGTGCCGGCCGATGTGCAGACCCGTATCCGGCTGCACTCGCGCCGCCTGGTCGAGCGCGGCACCCGCTGGCTGCTCAACAACCGTCCGCAGCCGCTCCAGCTCGCCGAGACCATCGAGTTCTTCCGGGACGGCGTGGCGGCGGTCTGGTTCCAGCTGCCGAAGCTGCTCAAGGGCGCCGACAGCGAGTGGTGGCAGTCCATCCGCGACGAGCTGGTCGCGACCGGCGTGCCGGACGACCTGGCCGTCCGGGTGGCCGGTTTCTCCTCCGCCTTCCCGGCGCTGGACATCGTGGCCGTCGCGGAGCGCAGCGGCAAGGAGCCGCTCGACGTGGCCGAGGTCTACTACGACCTGGGCGACCGGCTGCACATCACCCAGCTGATGGACCGGATCATCGAGCTGCCGCGCTCCGACCGCTGGCAGTCCATGGCCCGCGCCTCCATCCGTGAGGACCTCTACGCGGCCCACGCGGCGCTCACCTCGGACATCCTGTCCGCCGGCAACGGCGGCTCCACCCCGGAGCAGCGCTTCCGGACGTGGGAGGAGAAGAACGCGGCGATCCTCGGCCGGGCGCGCACCACGCTCGACGAGATCCGCGGCTCGGACTCCTTCGACCTGGCCAACCTGTCGGTCGCGATGCGGACGATGCGGACGCTGCTGCGGACGCACAGCTGACGCCTGGATGAACAAGGGGCGGCCCCGGGGAGAAATCCCCGGGGCCGCCCCTTTTGTCGGGTTGATTCGTGTTAAGAGAGTCCAATGAAGGTCGTCACACGAGTTGCCCCCGCCCCGGCGCCTCCGAAGGCCCTCCCCGACCACTCCGCGCGCCGGGAGGCGGCCCTGGCGGCCGTCCTCTATCTCGCCGTCGCGGCGGCCGGGTTCGCCGTCCTGCTGCTGATCAACCATCACCTCGGGCGGGGTGTGGAGCAGCTGCTGCGCCGCTGGGACAGCGGGCACTATCTGCACATCGCCAAGCGCGGCTATCCGGGCGAGATCCCCTACGGCCCCGACGGGGAGCCGAAGTTCAGCACCATCGCCTTCTTCCCGCTGGTGCCCGGCCTGATCCGGGCGGTGCACGTGCTGACCGGGCTGCCGTTCCCGTACGCCGGGGTGGTGGTCTCCTGGTGCGCGGCGGCGGTGGCCGCGGCCGGGGTGTACCGGCTGGTGCGCACGGTCGGGGGCCGGCCGGGCGCCGGGTACGCGTGCGTGGCGCTGTGGGCCTGTTCGCCGTACGCGTTCGCGCTGTGGGTGCCGTACTCGGAGGCGGTCTTCAGCGCCGCGCTCCTGTGGTCGCTGGTGGCCCTGCTGGAGCGCCGCTGGCTGACGGCGGCCGCGCTGTGCGTCCTGGCCGGTGGCGTACGGCCGACGGCCTCGGTGCTGATCGGCACGGTGATGGTCACCGCCGGATGGGCGGTGGTCCAGCGGCGGGACGGCTGGCGGCCGTGGGTGGCGCTGGCGGCGGCACCGGCGGGACTGCTGGGGAGCTGGCTGTTCCTGGGGAGCAAGGTGGGCCGGCTCGACGGGTGGTTCGAGGCGGAGCGCGCCTGGGACCAGCAGTTCGACTTCGGCCGGGCCACCGCGCACCTGCTGAAGGGGATGCTGCTCTACCACCACGCGGGCCGGACCGGTGATCTGCGCGGCGCGGTCGTGCTGGGGCTGTTGCTGCTGACGGCGATCGGGGTGGTGGCGCTGGCGCTGGACCGTCAGGTGCCGTGGCCGCTGGTCGTGCTGGTGGCGGGCGCGTGGGTGCTGATGGTGGGCACGCCCGGTTCGCCGCTGTCCAAGCCACGCTTCATGCTGCCGTTCCTGCCGGTTCTGCTGCTGTTGGCGGCCCGGCCGCTCGCGCGTGCTCCGCTTGGGGTGCGGGTGTGTCTCTACGGCGGAGGTGCGGTGGTCTCGGGGTGGTACGCGGCAGGGCTGCTCGTGCTGTTCGCGGGGTCGCCGTGAGGGGAGGGCTCGCCGGTGCGCGGCGGCCGGGCCCGGCGCGGCAGCGCCCGGAACACCCAGGCGCGGTAGGACCAGAAGCGGAAGAGGGTGGCCGCGCCGATGCCGAGGAACTTGAAGAGGTTGCTCTGGAAGGGCGTGTCCCAGCCGAAGCCGTAGGTGGCGACGTAGAGCACGCCGTTCTCGATGACCAGCCCGACCGCGCTGAAGGCGGCGAAGAGGGTGATCTCCCGGCTGCGGTGGCTCTTGTCGCGGTCGCGGTAGGCGAAGTGGCGCAGCCCGACGTAGTTGAAGGCGATGGCGACCACGGTCGCGAGCACGCTGCAGCGGACGACGGGCAGGCCCGTGGTGGTGCGGCAGAGGTTGAAGACCGCGAGGTTGACGAAGATGCCCAGGCCGCCGACCGTGCCGAACTTCGCGAACTCCCGGCCGAGGGCCAGCAGCCGTGCCGGGCGGGAGGCGGGGGCCGCGCGCGGGGTGCCGGGCGCGGCGGGTTCCGGGGTGCCGGACCTCCTCGGTCGCAAGGGTCGCAAGGGCCTCTCCCAATACGCTCGCCACGCAAAGCAGACATTTGCCGCAGAGAACTGATTGTAGTGTAAATTGCCGCAAAAACTGACACAGTGCGACGACGGCGAGGACAGTGGCATGACAGAGGCGGTACTGCTCGTCGGCGGCAAGGGGACCCGGCTCCAGCCGCTGACCCTCAACACGCCGAAGCCGATGGTCCCCGCCGCCGGGGTGCCCTTCATCGCCCACCAGCTGGCCCGCGCCAGAGCCGCCGGGGTCGACCACGTCGTCCTGGCCACCTCCTACCTCGCCGAGGTCTTCGAGCCCTACTTCGGCGACGGCTCCGCCCACGGGCTGCGCCTGACCTACGTCACCGAGGACGAACCGCTGGGCACCGGCGGCGCGATCCGCAGCGCCGCGAGCGCGCTGACCTGCGGTCCCGGCGCACCCGTGCTCGTCTTCAACGGCGACATCCTCACCGGCCTCGACATCGGGGGCCTGCTGCGCCGCCACGAGCGGGCCCAGGCCGACGTCACCCTGCACCTCACCCGCGTCGCCGACCCCCGGGCCTTCGGCCTCGTGCCCACCGCCCCCGACGGGCGCGTCCTGGCCTTCACCGAGAAGCCGCGGCACCCGGAGGAGCTCGTCACCGACCAGATCAACGCCGGCTGCTACGTCTTCCGGCGCGACGTCATCGACACCATCCCCACCGGCCGCCCCGTCTCCGTGGAGCGCGAGACCTTCCCCGGGCTGCTGGCGTCGGGCGCGCTGCTGCACGGCGTCGTCGACGCCTCGTACTGGCTGGACCTCGGCCGCCCCGCCTCCTTCGTCCAGGCATCGGCCGACCTCGTACGCGGCGTCGTGCGCTCCCCGGCCGTCCCCGGCGAGCCGGGGGAGTTCCTGCTGCTGCCCGGCGCCCGCGCCGAGGCCGGCGCCCGCCTCGGCGGCGGCACGGTCGTCGGCGCGGGGGCGTACGTCGCGGCGGGCGCCGACATCGAGGGCTCGGTCGTCCTGGACGGCGCGCACGTCGAAGCGGGCGCCCGCGTGCGCGCCAGCATGATCGGCCAGGGCGCCCGGGTGGGCCCGCGCACCGTGCTCGACGGCGTGGTGATCGGCGACCACGCAACGATCGGCGCGGACAACGAACTCCGCGACGGCGCCCGCGTCTGGTGCGGCACGGCCATCCCCGACGCAGCCATCCGCTTCTCCGCCGCCTGAACCGGACCCCCGCCGGCCACACCGACAAGGACAGGCACATGAGCGCAATCCGCACACCCGCCGTGCCCCCGCTCCCCGCGGAGTGGGGGCGCACCGCGACGACCGTGGTGATGCCCACGTACAACGAGGCGGACAACCTCCCCGCCATGGCCGAGGCGCTCATGGCGCTGCCGCTGGAGGGGCTGCGACTGCTCGTCGTCGACGACAACAGCCCCGACGGCACTGGCAAGATCGCCGAGGATCTGTCCGAACGGTACAACCGGCCGGACCGCGCCCGGATGTCCGTCCTGCACCGCACCGCCAAGGACGGCCTCGGCCGCGCCTACGCCGCCGGCATGGCCCGCGCCGTCGACGAAGGGGCCGCGTACGTCGTCCAGATGGACGCCGACGGCAGCCATCCGGCGGAGAAAGTACCGGAGTTGCTCGGCGTCGCCCTCGCCACCGGGGCGGACGTCGTCGTCGGCAGCCGCTACGTCCCCGGCGGCACCCTCTCCGCCGCCTGGGGCCTCCACCGCAGACTGCTCTCCCGCTGGGCCAACGCCTACGCCAGCACGATCCTCGGCACCCGCGTCCGCGACATCACCAGCGGCTTCAACCTCTGGGGCGCGGACGCCCTGCGCGCCATCGACCTCGCCACCGTCGACAGCGCCGGATACAGCTTCCAGGTCGAGATGAAATACCGCGCCCTGCGCGCCGGGCACACCGTCATGGAGGTGCCGATCCACTTCGAGGACCGCACCGTCGGCGAGTCGAAGATGAACCTGGCCGTGCAGCTCGAATCCGTGGCCATGCCGTGGCGACTGCGCGCGAGGGCCGCCCGTGCCGCCGACGGCCGCGCCCGCTGAGCGCACGGCCCCGCGCACCGCCGGGGCCCTCCGGCCGGGCCCGAGCACCCCGCACCGGGCGCTCGCGGCCTGCGTCCTGCTGCTCGCCGCCCTGCTGCTGCTCATGGTCGTACGCCTGCCCTGGTCCGGTGACCTGGGGATGCACGCCGCCGTCCTGGAACGGCTGCGCGCCGACCCGCTCCACCCCGGCAACCCCCTGGTGCGCGCCGACACCCCCAGCCCCTACTACTCGCCGTGGACGGTCCTGCTGGCCCTGGCCGCCTCCGTGACCGGCTGGGGCACCTTCACCGTGCTGCGCCTGGGCGGCCTCGCCGGGCTCGTGCTGCTGGGCACCGGCATCGCCGCCTTCGTGCGCACCTTCACGCGCGCGTGGGCGGCGGTCCCGCTGGCGCTGCTGTGCGTCCTCTTCCTCGACGGCGTGCGGCTGTTCGCGTGGAGCGGCTTCCCCGGCCTGGTCTCGCTGTCGCTCACCCTCGCCTACCCCAGCACCCTCGCCCTCGGCCTGGCCTTCCACCTGTGGGCGCTGCTGCGCGGGTCGCTCGCCGGAGGCGGCCGGGGGCCGGCCCGCTTCCTCGCGCTCGGGCTGCTGCTGGCGTGCGTCCTGCTCGTCCATCAATTCACCGGCGCGGTGGCCGTGCTGGGCGCCGCCGCGGTCCTGCTGGGCGCCCGCCCCCGGCCGCGCGCCGCGGTGTGGGTACGGGTGGGCGCCGCGGCCGCGCTGGCCGTCGTGGTGCTCGCCTGCTGGCCGTACTACTCCTTCTTCTCGCTGCCGGGCGCGGGCGGCCTCGACGACATCCACCGGCCGCTCTACGACCACCTCACGACGAAGTTCGGCCTGGCAGCCCTCGGCGTGCCGGCCCTCGCGGCCCGCTGGCGGCGCGACCGCCGCGACCCCCTGGTGATCTTCTTCGGGCTGGGACTCCTGGTCTTCGCGGCGGGCGGGCTCACCGGCCACCAGGCGTGGGGACGGATCCTGCCCGCCGCGCTCCTGCCCGCCCAACTGGCCCTCGCCACCGAGATCGCCGACGGCGCCGGCCGTCGGCTCCGCGCCGCCCTCGTGCCCCTGACGGCGGCCGCCCTGCTGGCGGGCGCGTGGACCCAGGCCGGGGCGCTGTCGTACGTCCTGCGGCCCGCCGCCCTCCCGCCGCCGCTGCGCCGGGTGCACACGATCGCGCTCTGGCCGCGCTTCGACTGGGCGGCGCGCGCGATGCCCTGGGATGCCACGGTGATGACCGACAACTACTACGCGCTCCGCACCATCCCCGCCTACGGCCCGTACACCGTCACCCCCGCCTACCCCGACGTCTTCCTCCGCGACGAACGGCACCGCCGGGACGCGACCCGCCGCTATTTCTCCCCGGACGCCTCCAGGGCCGAACGGCTCGGCATCCTCAGGGAGTTCGGCGCGCGCTGGGTGCTCCAGCGCGACGGCGGGCCGGGCCTGCCGCCGGACGACCCCGCGCTCAGGAGGGCCGCGCGCGGGCCCGGCGGCTTCGTCCTGTCGGAGGTGGTCGCGCCGTGAGCGGCTCCCCGGGCGCGCCCGGCGTCGTCCACTCCCGGTGGCCCGGCTCCGCCGACGTCCCCGCCCGGTGGCTGCGCGGACGCGCGCCCCGGCCGCTCCTCGGCGCGGCCCTGCTGGTGTTTGCGCTGGACGTCGTGCGGATCCTGACCGGCACGCGGGCCGCCATCGACAACGCCGTCGTGGTGCGCGCGGCACGGACCCTGCTCGACGGCGGCTCGCCGTACGCGGACAAGCGCTTCCTCTATCTGCCGGGCGCGGTCTTCGCGGCACTCCCGCAGACCCTGGCCGGGGAGCGCGTGCTGTTCTACGCGGTGCCGGTCGCGACCGCCCTGCTCGGACTGGCGGGCGTGCTCGTCGCGTTGCGGCTCTTCGGCGTGCGGGCCGACAGCCGGCTCGCGGCGGCCATGGTCGCCGGGCTCGGCGTGTTCGAGCCGTTCCACGGCCTGGTCAGCCTCGGCAACTGGACGGTCCTCTCCGCCGTCGCCTTCCCCGTGACCCTGCTGCTGGCGCACCGCGGCCGCTGGTGCGCGGCCGCGGTGGTGACCGGCGTGGCCATCGCCCTGAAGCCGATGCTCGTGCCGCTGCTGCTCCTGCTCGTACTGGCCCGGCGGTGGCGGGCGCTGGCGTGGGCCGTCGGCGTCCCCGTCGCCCTGTCGCTCGCGGCGGCGTCGGCGATGCCCCGGCCGGGCCGTTTTTTCACCCGGACGCTGCCGTTCCTGCTGCACGGACAGGACGCGTACGCCCGGCCGTTCGACGCCTCCTGGACGACCGTGCTGCCACGGCTCGGGGTGCCGTCACCGGTGGCCTTCGCGCTCGCCGGGGCCGCGGCGCTGACCGTGCTCGCCCTGGCCCGGGTGCGCTGGCGGGCCGGGGGAGACGAGCGGGCACGGCTCGTGGAGTGCGCGTCCCTGCTGATGCTCGCGGCGTTCCTGGTCTCCCGGCCGTCGTTCCAGCACTACATGCTGGTCGTCCTGCCGTCGTTGGCCGCCTCCACGGTGGTGCGCGGGGCGGCGGCGCGCTCGGCCTGGTTCTGGCTCCCGCTGCTCCCGGAGCTCGCCTCGGTGAACTGGCCGTACCTGGACGGCGCGCGGAGGCACGCCTTCCGCGACATCGTCATGATCACGGGCGTCGCCGCAGTGCTGGCCGTACGGGCCTGGCGCGACCGGGCCCGGCCCGCCCGCGAGGTCACTGTCAGTGGTCGCGTCTACTCTTTCGGTAGTGATCCCGAAGCCGGGGACCACCTGGACCGCTCGGAAACGGGGTGAAGTGTGAGCGCTGTGCGAAGGCCCGCCCGGCAGGGCCCTGACGTAAGCGTCGTGGTGATCGCCTGCAACGATGCCGGACGGCTGCCGCGCGCCGTACGGTCCGTGCTCGGCCAGTCGCTGCGCGCCCTCGAAGTGATCATCGTCGACGACTGCTCAACCGACGGCACCTTCGCCGCCGCCCGCGAGCTGGCCGGGACCGACCCCCGGGTGCGCGCCCTGCGGCTGCCCGCCAACAGCGGCGGCTGCGGCGCCCCGCGCAACGCGGGCATCGAGGTGGCCCGCGCGCCCCACGTGATGTTCCTCGACAGCGACGACGAACTGCCCTACCACGCCTGCAAATCCCTGCTGCTCACCGCCGAGGAGACCGGCGCCGACCTCGTCACCGGCGAGGTCACCCGCCTCTTCGAGGAGACCGGCACCACCGGCCTGTGGTATCCCGAACTCTTCGACGACACCCACGTCTTCGACGGTATCCGCGCCGCGCCCCGCTATTTCCTGGACGCCCTCTCCACCAACAAGCTCTACCGCGCCGGCTTCCTCGCCCGGCACGGCCTGCGCTTCCCCGAAGGCGTGCACTACGAGGACTCCCTCTTCAGCGCCCAGGCCCTCACCCTCGCGCGCCGCTTCGCCGTCGTCCCCTGGCCCGTCTACACCTGGTGGCTCGCCGCCGACCCCGCCACCCCCTCCATCACCGCCGGCCGGCACCGGATCGAGAGCGTGCGGGACCGCGTCACCGTGGCCGGGCTCGTCGACGCCTTCCTCCAGGAGACGGGCAACGCCGACCTCAAGGCGGCCGAGGACGAGAAGTTCCTCCGCCACGACCTGCGCCTCTATCTGGGCGACCTGCCCTTCCGCGACCACCGCTGGATCGCCGAGTTCGCCGCCGTCGTCACGCCCCACCTGCGCACCCTCGCCCCCGAGGCCCACGCCGCGATGCCCCGCGAACAGCAGATCTGCCACTACCTGCTGAGCGCCGGGCGGTTCGCCGAGGCCGCCGAGTGCGCGCGCACGCTCGACCGCCCGCACCTCGCCCCCCGCCACGTCGTCCGCGAGGCCGGCCGGACGTACTGGGGCCCGCTCCCCCCGGCCGGCCCCGAGGCGGCCGCCGGGCTCGACATCACCGGATGGCACCTGGACGAGCAGCCGTTCACCGGAGGACCCCTGCGCCACGAGGTGGCGCACATCGGCCCCGCCGGACCCCTGCTGCGCGTCCTCCTGCACACCCACGACCCCGCGCACCTCCTCCCCGACGCGGGCCCCGACACCGCCGAACTGCGCGTCGCCACCACCGCGGAACCCCTCACGGTGCCCTTCCGCTACGACCCGCCCCGCACCGGCGCGGACGGCCTGCCCGCCCCCCGCACCGCCACCATCGACCTCGACCCGGGGCGGATCCCCCTCGGCCTCAAGGGATTCCGGGGCCGCCGCCACCCCGTGGTCGTCCTCGGCCGGATGGGCCTCACCCGCACCGACCCCCTGCTGGTCCCCGGCGACCTCGCCTCCCTCACCCTGCACCTGGCGCGCCACCGGCTGCGCGTCGGCCGCGAGGAGCGGGGCGCCGGGCGGCTCGAACTGACCTGGGAACGCACCGGAGTCCTCGGCCATGCCGGGGCCGCGGCCCCGCGCCTGCGCACCGTCCACCGCGGGATCCACCGGCTCACCCGCCGCGTCACCGGCCCCCGCGCCAAGGCCCTCACCTACCACGAGCTGCAAAGACTCCCCATCGACGACGAACTGGTCGTCTTCGAGGCCATGGAGGGCCGCGGCTACACCGACAGCCCCCGCTATCTCCACGAGGAACTCCTGCGCCGCGGCCTCCCGCTGCGCGCCGTCTGGTCGTACACGGGCAGCAGCTCCTCCTACCCCGAGGGCACCCCCCTGATCAGGCGGGGCAGCTGGGAGTACGTCCGCACCGTCGCCCGCGCGCGCTACTGGGTCGATTCGCACGGCTTCCCCCTGCTCTACGGAAAGCGCCCCGGCACCCGCTATCTGCAGACCTGGCACGGGCAGGCCTTCAAGCACATGGGCTTCGACGTCCCCGAACTGCGCCTGGCGAGCGCCGAACGGCGGCGCCTGCACCGCGAGACGGTGGCCCGCTGGGACGCCCTCATCGCCCCCAGCGAGGAGTTCGAGAAGACCTTCGTCCGCGCCAACGGCTACACCGGCGAGCTCCTGCGCACCGGCCTGCCCCGCAACGACCCGCTCGTGCGCGGGCACGAACCCGGACAGCGCGAGCGCGCCGCCACCACCCGGGAGCGCCTCCAGATTCCCCCCGGCCGCAAGGTCCTGCTCTACGCGCCGACCTTCCGCGACGGAACGCGCGGAGGCGGCGAGTCGATCCGCGTGGACCTGGAGGGGCTGGTACGGCGCACCGGCGAGGAATGGATGGTCATCATCCGCCCGCACTACTACGAACGCTTCACCGTGCCCCGCGAACTGGGCCACGCGGTGCGCGACGGACGGGAGTTCCTCGACGTGAACGACCTGCTGCTCGCCTCCGACGCCCTGCTCACGGACTACTCCTCGGTGATGTTCGACTACGCGAACCTGGGGCGGCCCCTCCTCTTCTACGCCGACGACTACGACCGCTACCGCTCCCTGACCCGCGGCACGTACTACGACCTGGCCGAGATCGCCCCCGGCCCGCTGCTCGGCACGGTGGACGAGCTGGCCGACGCGCTCGCGGACCTGGACGCGGTGCGGGAGGAGTGGGCGGGGGCGTACGAGCGGTTCCGGACCCGCTTCAACCCCTACGCCGACGGCCGGGCCGCCGAAGGCGTGGTGAAGCTGTTCTTCGAGGGTGGTAACCGGGCGGGAGGCGGCGGGCGATGACGGCGCGCGATCTGTTCCTCGTCGGCATCGACGTCGACTCCATGGGCGGCTCCCAGCGGGTCCTGCACACCCTCGCCCAGGGCTTCGCCGAGCGCGGGCACCGCGTGGAGCTCATCGGGATCCGGCCGAGCCCCGAACCCCACGTCTATACGCCCGACCCCGCCTACGGGCGCACCACCCTCTGCTCCGCACCGGCCGCGCCCCCCTGGCGGGCCGCCTCCTTCGCCGAGCGGCTGAGCCCCGCCCGGACGCTCGCCGCCCGCGCCGAGCGGCGGGAGCGGGACCGGGCCCGCGGGCGCCTGGCCGCCCGCTTCGCCCAGGTGCCGGACGGGCTGGTGATCATCGGCTCGCCCTGGGCGGCGGACTGGCTGGAGGAGGTCCCGTGGCGTCACCTCAAGGGCATCGGGCAGTACCACGAGTCCTTCCTCCAGGCGTGCGCCTCGGAGAACCTCCAGCTGATCCTGCGGCACTATCCGGCGCTGGAGAAGTCGGTGTTCCTGAGCGAGTCGGACGCCGCGGAGTTCCGTCGCAGGAGGCTGCCCAACGCGACGGCCCTGCCCAACCCGCTGCCCTTCGACCCCGGCCCGCCCGCACCCCTGGACACCCGGCGGATCGGCGCGGTGGGCCGCCTGGAGGAGATCAAGCGGCTGGACCGGCTGCTGGACGCGTTCGCCGTGGCCGGCGCGGCGGATCCCGGCTGGGAGCTGCACTGCTTCGGCGACGGCCCGCTGGAGCCCGAACTGCGTGCCCGCGCCGAGCGGTTGGGCATCGGGGGCCGGGTGCGGTTCCGGGGGAGCGTGCGGGACATGGCCGCCGCGTACCGCGAGCTGTCGGTCGTGGCCCTCACCAGCGAGCGCGAAGGCCGCCCGATGGCACTGGCGGAGGCATCCGCCGTGGGCGTGCCGTGCGTCAGCTTCGACCTGTCCGGCGGCGTACGGGAGTTGGTCGCCCACGGCCGCACGGGCTCGCTGGTCCCGCCCGGTGACACGGCGGCCTTCGCGGAAGCGCTCCGGCAGCTGATGGCCGACGCGGCCCTGCGCCGGCGGTACGGGCAGGCGGCCCGCGCGCATGTCGCGTCGCTGCGGCTGGACGGCGTGCTGGAGCGGTGGGAGGCGTTGTTCGCGGAGATCGACCGGTAGGGGGTGGCGGTCATGAGTGCGGGTCGGTTGCGCCTGCGGCGGGAGCGGCCTGCGGCCGCGTCCTCAAACTCCCCCAGCTACCTCCCCCAGACTCCGTCCGGGGGTGCCCCCAAGGTGCCCCCACGGGCTGAATCGCGCACCCACATCGGCCACTTCCAGCCCGTCCGGCGTTTGAGGACACCGCCGCGCAGCGATGGCGCCGACGACACCGCCCGCAGGGAACCGGCCACAACAACCGAGCACTGCCTAGAGCCGTCCCCCGAGCACCCGCGCGGCGGCAGCCGCAATCGCCCGGGGGCCCGCCGCCACGCGCAGGGCGAGGGAGCCCGTGGCCGTGGCGTAGGGCCGGGCCAGCAGGAGGCCGAAGCGGCGGCTGGGCAGAACGGTCCGGCGCGGTGCGCGGCCCGTGGCGCGGACCGACGTGCGGAAGGAGCCGCCCGACGTCAGGTGCGCCCGTACGCGGATGTCCCAGGACTGCGGGGCCGCGCCCGTGCCGTCGCGGATCCCCAGCCGGGCGAGCCGGGTGAGGCGGAGCGGCAGCCGTACGGTCCAGGGCGGGCCTCCGCCGGTCAGGGGGACGGTGCGGCGCAGGGTCGCCGTGCCGTTCCGGTGGCGCAGTTCGACGTCGACGGTGCGGGGCGGGTCGGCGGCGAGTCGCCCGTGCAGGTCGTGGACGCTCAGCCGCAGTTCGCCGCGCAGGAGCCGCAGTTCGGCGTCGACGGTCACCGGGAGCTGCGCGAGGGGCACGGCCGCCGGGTCCGTGAGGCCGTCCAGGGGGGCGCCCGGGAGGTCCGCCGCCCACACCGGGTCGCCGCCCCGCTCCGCGTAGGGCGGTGGCAGCCGGGCCGGACGGGCGGCGAGCTGGGCGAGGCGCCCGAGGTCGCGCGGCGCCTCCGAGGCCAGGATCACGCGGGCGATCCAGCGGGCCGGGGCGCGCGCCGCGGCCAGCTCCGCCTCCTCGTAGGTGGCGAGATAGCCGCGGGTGATCCGCCACCACGCGTGCCGGTAGCCGAGGCCGCGCACGGGCAGCTCGCGGACGTACATCCGCAGGTCGTGGTCGAGGAACTTCACCCGCGCGGCCCGGGCCAGCGGCTTGCTGCCCGCGTCGCGGAAGACGTCCACGCTCCGCCGGTGGGCGCGGACGCGGGCCTGCCAGTTGGCGACGCGCTCGCGGTCCAGGGAGATCGAGGGCGCGGCGGCGCCGCGGCGCACGTGCCAGACGTAGACGGTGTCGGGCACGGTCGCGATGCGCGGCGCCGCGGCCAGCACCCGCGCGGTGAAGACGAAGTCCTCGTAGATGAAGGGCCCTTCGGGGAAGGCGATGGCGTGCTCGGCGAGGAAGGCGCGCGAATAGAGCTTGTTGACGCAGAGGGTGTCGTGGAGGAGCGCCGGGCGCTCCTCGGGCGGGCGGGCGCCGGCCCGCCGGTAGAGGCCCGGCTGCCAGCGGGTCTCGCGGCCCTGGGGCAGCTCGCGGCGTACGCACAGGCCGGCCGCCACCGGCGCCCGGTGCCGCAGCGCGGCCCGCAGCAGGGCCTGGGCGGCGCCGTCGGGCAGCGTGTCGTCGCTGTCCAGGAACATCACGTACGGCGCGGTCGCCGCCCGTACGCCGTCGTTGCGCGGGGCGCCGCAGCCGCCGCTGTTGGCGGCGCGGTGGACGACCCGCAGCCGGGGCTCCCCGGCGGCCAGTGCGTCGAGCAGCGGGCCGGTGCCGTCGGTGGACGCGTCGTCCACGGCGACGACCTCGGCCACGGCGGGGCCCTGGGCGAGGGCCGAGCGCACGGCGTCACCGATGTGGGCCGCGTCGTCGAAGCCGATGACGATCACGCAGACCCGCGGGGCGGCGGGCGGTTTCCGGGACTCGCTGACGTCTGCCTCCACGAAAGCCATTTTTACCTACGAAACGTCACCATCGGGGATATTCCCCGCCCGGGCGTGGCCGGGCGGGACAGGGAGGGGCCGGGATGCGGACAGTGCTGGTGAGGCGGGCCGGTGCGGCCGAAGGGGAGCCGACGGCCCGCGGGCGGTCGCCGGAGCCCGCGCGGCGCGGCGGGCGGCGCGCCGCCGTGCTCGTCCCCGCGGCCGTGATGCTCGGCATCGGCCTGTGGGGGCTCGACCGGGGCACGATGTGGCGCGACGAGAGCGCCACCTTCCAGGTGGCCCGCCGCACGGTGCCGCAGATCCTGCACCTGCTCGGCAGTGTCGACGCCGTCCACGGCCTCTACTACCTGCTGATGCACTGGGTGCTCGCCGTGCGCGCCGACGAGATCGCGCTCCGGCTGCCCTCCGTCGTCGCCTCGGCGGCCACCGCCGCGCTCGTCGGCGCGCTCGGCCGCCGCCTCGCCCGCCCCCGCGTCGGCCTGTGGGCCGGGCTGCTCTACGCAGCCACCCCCTTCGTCGGCCACTACGCCCAGGAGGGCCGCTCGTACGCCCTGGTCGCCGCCGGGGCCGCGCTCGCGACCTGGCTGCTCGTGCGTGCCGTCGAGGACGGCGGGCGGGGGCGGTGGGCGTGGTACGGCGTGGTGGTCGCGGTCACCGCGCTGCTGCACGAGTTCGCGGTCCTGCTCCTGCCCGCGCACGCGCTGACCCTGCTCGTCTCCCGGATACCCGCGCGGACCTGGCGCGCCTGGGGCTGTGCGGCCGCCGCCGCGTGCGGGGCGCTCGCCCCGCTGGCGGTCTTCTCGCGCGGGCAGAGCGCCCAGGTCTCCTGGATCAGGACGCCCGGACCCGCCGAGGCGGAGGCGCTGCTGCGCTCCTTCGCGGGCCCCCGGGACCTCGTCCTCTTCGGCACGCTGCTGCTGGTGGCCGTGGCCCTCGCCGCCCCCGTCCCCCGCGCGGGCCGGCTCCACCTGAACGCCGTCGCCCTCCCCCTGGCGGTCCTCCCGCCCGTGCTCCTCTACGCGGCCGCGCAGTTCCGGCCGCTCTTCCTCGACCGCTATCTGCTGTTCAGCCTCGCCGGGGTGCCGCTGCTCGCCGCCGCCGGGGCCGACCGGATCCTCGGTCAACTCCCGTGGCGGCGGGCCGCGGCGGCGGCCGGGGTCCTCGCCGTCGCGGCGGCCTTCCTGTGGCAGCTGCCGCAGCAGGAGCGCGAACGGCTCCCCGTCAGCCGCGGCGACGAACTGGCCCCCGTGGCACGCCTGGTCGGCCGCCAGGCCCGGCCGGGCGACGCGGTGCTCTTCCTCCCGCTCCACGAGCGCCGCGTCGCGCTCGCCTATCCACACGACTTCGCCGGGCTCCACGACCTCACCCTCAAGAGGTCGCCCGCCGCCTCCGGCACGCTCTTCGGCGAGGAGGTCCCGGCGCGGGAGCTGCGGACCCGGCTGACGCGCCTGCGCCCGGGCGCGCGGGTGTGGGTGGTGGCGGACACGACCACGGTGGGCACGCCCTGGTTCCGGGCCCAGCGCCCGGAGTCCGCCAAGTGGGACGGACTCCGGGAGTTCTGCGCCGAGAAGTCCTCGGCCTACGTGCGCGGGGGAGCGGTGTCGCTGTACGTACGCCGCGGCTGAGTCCGCCGAGGGCGGGGCCGGACGGGCGCGAGGTGACCAGGCGGTCCTACTTCACGGCCCCCGCCATCACCCCGCTCACGAACTGCCGCTGGAACGCGAAGAAGACCGCCAGCGGCACCACCATCGACAGGAACGCGCCCGACGCGAGCACGTCGATGTTGTCGCCGAACTGGCGCACCTGCTGCTGGAGTGCCACCGTGATCGGCGGGTGCCCGCTGTCCGCGAAGATCAGGGCGATCAGCATGTCGTTCCACACCCACAGGAACTGGAAGATCCCCAGCGAGGCGATGGCCGGCCCGCCCAGCGGCAGCACGACCCGGGTGAACAGCCGCAGTTCGCCCGCCCCGTCCAGCCGCGCCGCCTCCAGCAGCTCGCGGGGGATCTCCGCGAAGAAGTTGCGCAGCAGGAAGACCGCGAAGGGCAGCCCGAAGGCCGTGTGGAAGAGCACCACGCCCGGTGTGCTCTCGAAGATGCCCAGCTTGTCGAAGAGCTTGGCCACCGGGATCAGCGCCACCTGCACCGGCACCACCAGCAGCCCCACGACGGCCATGAACCACCAGTCGCGGCCCGGGAAGTCGAGCCAGGCGAAGGCGTATCCGGCGAGCGCCCCGATCAGGATGACCAGCACCGTCGCGGGCACGGTGATCAGCGCGGTGGTCAGCAGGGACCGCATCACCGTGTCGTTGTGGAAGAGGTCGCTGTAGCCGGCGGTGGTGAGCTGCGCCGGGTGGGCGAAGACCTTCCACCAGCCGGAGCCCGCGATATCGGACTTGTCCCGCAGCGACGAGAGCAGCAGCCCCACCGTGGGCGTCAGCCAGAACAGCCCGACGACGATCAGGAAGAAGCGCATGGCGCCCCCGCCCAGCCGGGCCGCGATCCGCGCGGGCAGCGACTGCCTGGCCCGTACGGCCGTGTCCACCGTGGTCATCGCTGCCGCTCCTTCCGGATCCGCCGAATATTGACCAGCATCACCGGGAGCACGAGCACCAGCAGGAAGACCGCGATGGCGCTGCCCACCCCCTGGTTGACGTCCGTGCCGAACGACGACTGATACAGCTGGAGGGCCAGGACGTTCGCCTTGTCGAGGCTCGCGCCCGGCGCGATGATGTAGACGAGGTCGAAGATCTTCAGCACGTTGATCATGAGGGTGATGAGGACGACCGCCAGCACCGGTGCCAGCAGCGGCACGGTCACCCGGCGGAAGACCTGCCACTCGTTCGCGCCGTCCACCCGCGCCGCCTCCAGCAGTTCACGGGGCACGCTCGCGAGCCCCGCCGCGATGAGCACCATCGCGAAGCCCGCCCACATCCACACGTACGCCCCGATGATCGACGGGGTGACGAGGGACGGGCCGAGCCAGTCGATGCCGTTGTAGTGCGAGGCGAAGTTGGCGGCGGGCAGCCGCAGCCGCGCGCCGTCCGCGGCGGCGGGCAGCGTGAAGGTGCCGTCGGACTCCGTCGTGGCCGAGGCGACGGTCCCGCCGTCCTTGACGGCCTCGACCTTCACCCCGCCCAGGGCCTTCTCACCCGGGTCGATCATGCCGGGCGTCCCGCCGCCGCCCCGGGTGAAGTCCATCCACACGGTGCCGGTGACCTTCCCGGCCACGCCCCGCGCCGGGATGGCGTCCTTCGCGCCGCCCAGGTCCCCGGGCTTCACGCCCACCAGCGGCAGGGCGGCGGGCGTGCCGGCCTTCACCACCGACCGGGTGGTGAAGGCCCCGCCGCCCGTCGTGAACACCTTGTCGTTCACGGGGTGCGCGCCGGGGAACGGCGCCGGCTTGGTGAAGGTGTCGTGGATGCCCACCCACACGGCGTTCGCCACGCCGCGGTCCGGGTTCTGCTCGTAGACCAGCCGGAAGATGATGCCCGCGGCCAGCATCGAGATCGCCATCGGCATGAAGACGACCAGCTTGAACGCCGTTCCCCAGCGCACCCGTTCGGTGAGCACCGCGAAGATCAGGCCGAGCGCGGTGGCGACGGACGGCGCGACGATCACCCAGATGACGTTGTTCTTCAGCGCCGTACGGATCCGGTCGTCCGTGAACACCTCGTGGTAGTTGTCGACCCCCACGAAGCCGTGGCCCGAGGCGTCGAAGAAGCTGCGGTAGACGGAATAGCCGATGGGATAGACGACGAGGGCGCCGAGCAGCGCCAGCGCGGGCAGCAGGAAACAGGCGGCCACCCACGGCCGGGTGCCCAGCACGCTGCGGGACTTCTTCGGGGGCGGTACGGCCGCCGGGGCCGCGGCGCCGCCCGCTGTCGCGGTCGACATGGGGCTCCCGTCGGTTCAGTTCTTGAACGCCTTGGCCGCGTCGGACTCCAGCTTCGCCTGGGTGCCCGCCACGTCACCCGGGTTCTTCAGGAAGTCCTGGAGGTCCTTCCACTCGCCCTGCCCCGGCTTGGCGCCGAAGGAGGCGGGGGCCTGGTCGGACATGTCGAAGCGGAAGTCGTCGCCTGCGGCGACGAGGGATTTCGCGATGCCCCGGAAGACGTCGTCGGGGTACACGGCGAGGTCGAGGTTCTTGTTCGCGGACAGGAAACCGCCCTGGTGCGCCCAGATCGCGGCCGCGTCGGGGGAGGCGAGGAAGGTCAGCAGGGCCTGGGCGGCCTGGCCGTCCTTCAGGGCCACGCCGACATCGCCGCCCGTCACCACCGGCGGCTTGGCGCCGACGGCGGGGAACGGGAAGACCTTGGCGTCCTTGCCGAGCTGTGCCTTGGCCCCGGCGATGTTCACGGCCGCGAAGTCGCCCTCGAAGACCATGGCGGCCTTCGCCTTGTCACCGCCGAGGAAGGTCTGGGTGACGGAGTCGGGGAACTGTGTGCCGATCGCCCCTTCGTTGCCGCCCGCCAGCAGCTCCTTCTTGCCCAGGAGCTGCCCGAGCGTGGTCAGCGCGTCCTTCACGGACGGGTCCGTCCACTTGATGGCGTGCTTGGTGAGCTGGTCGTACTTCTCCTGGCCCGCCTGGGAGAGATAGATGTTCTCGAACCAGTCGGTGAGCGTCCAGCCGTCCGCGCCGGCGACCGACACCGGGGAGACGCCGAAGTCGGCGATCACCTGCGCGGTGTGCAGGAAGTCGGCCCACGTCCTCGGCTCCTTCGCGCCCGCCGCGTCGAAGATCTTGGTGTTGTACCAGACCAGGGACTTGTCGGCCGCCTTGAAATAGACGCCGTACTGCTTGCCGCCGTGCGAGCCGAGCTCCTGCCAGCCCTTGGCGAAGTTCTTGTCCAGCTGCGCGGTGACCTCACCGCTGAGCGGCTTCAGCCAGCCCTTCTCCGCGAACTCGTTGAGCACGCCGGGCTGTTGCAGCATCGCCACGTCCGGCGGGTCGCCGCCCGCGACCTTCGAGCCGACGAAGGACGCCATGTCGTCACCGCTGGGCACGAACGACACGTCGGCACCCGTGCGCCTGGAGAACTCGTCCAGCACCTTGGTGAAGTTCTTCTGCTCGTCACCCGTCCAGACTGCGGTCACCTTGAGCTTCTGCCCACTGAGTTTGGGAAGTTGAACCGTTTGCGGAATCGAACCGGAGCCGCTGCTTCTGCTCGCCGACGGCTTGTCGTCGCTCTTGCTGCCGCCCCCGCAGGCGGCGGTCAGGGCGAGCGCCCCCACCGCGACCACTGCCAGTACCGCGCGTGCGCCTGTGCTACGCCCTGTGCTAGGCATTGCCGCCCCCCCATCCCGTACGGGCTCCCCGCGACAGGTCTACGCCGGGTCGGGGGTTGCCGCAATACCGTGTCGGGTGTCAAGTGGCTGATTGTGACGGGGTTGTGATGGGGCGTCAGGTGATCGGCTTTTGTTCCCTAGCCCCGCAGCGTATTCAGCCCGTCCGGCGTTTGAGGACAGCGCGCGAAGCGTGCTTCGGGGGTCTGGGGGCCTGCCCCCAGTTTCGGGAAGGGGCGGGGCTGGGGAAAAGCCCGCCGCTGGGGGCACCTCCCAGCGGTAGCTGGGGGAGCAACGGACCCGCACCCGGAAGCGCCCCCGCCCCCAGCGGAAAGCGCCCCCGGAAGCCCCTCAAAGCAGTGGAGGCGCCGCCTCCGCCCCAGCCGACTGCGCGGCACGCTGAAGCGCACTGGCCAGCAACGCCAGATCCGTAGGCCCATTGCCCAGCTCACGCAGCGGCCGCCGCGTCGGAGGGTCACCCATGCGCGCCCAGTCCAACGGCACGACCGTCGGCCGGAGCGTCGCCGTGCGCGGGATGCGCCCCGTGACCCGGCCCGCCTGGAAGGGCGTCGTGGCGTCGTCGTCCGGGCGCATCAGCCGGCCGCGGCCCGGCGCCGGCTCGCCCGCGCCGCTGCCGTCGCCCGCCGGACCGTCGGCCGAGGGCGGCGCGATCTCCAGCGCCGCGCGCAGCCCGGCCCGCTCGACGGCCGCCGTGTCGGCCGTACGGTCCGGGCGGCCGGACGCGGCCACGAGGTGCACCCCGAGCCGCTCGCCGTCCCGGGCGACGGCCTCCAGGGCCCGTACGACGGAACCCGCCGCCGGGCGGCCCGTGCTGCCCAGCGCGGGGGCGACCAGGGCGTCGAAGTCGTCGACGAGGACGACGAGCCGGGGCAGCGCCGTCTCGGCCGTGCGCGACGGACCGTCCTTCTGCGTACGGAGCTTGAGGGTGCCGCTCGGGGCCGGGTCCAGGTCGCCGGTGGAGTCCGCCGGACGGCGGGGCGCGACGACCTGCGGGGCGGCCGGCGCGGCCGCCTGCGCGTGCCACGCGGCGAAGTCGAGCCGGCCCAGCAGCTCGGCGCGCCGCTTGAGCTCCGAGCTGAGCGCCTGCGCGAACTCCCGCATCCGCATGGGGTCGGCGGCCGCGAGATACGTCGACACGTGCGGCAGGTCCGTGCACAGCCGCAGACCCTCGCCGCGCTCGGCGCCCGCGCCGTCGACCAGCACGAGCGAGAGCCGGTCGGGGCGGTCGGCGGCCGCGAGCGAGGCGGCGAGCGAGCGCAGCAGCTCGGTCTTGCCGCTGCCCGGCCCGCCCTCCACGAGCAGATGCGGCCCGTCGGCCGCCAGGTCCACCGCGAGCGGGCCGTGCGGCCCGGCGCCCAGCACGGCGACGGCGCGGCCGCCCGGCCGGGTGCCGCGGTCCGTGGCGGCCGCCCAACGGGCCGTCAGCGAGGCGGGCGTGGCCCGCGCGAGGCCCAGCTCGTCCAGCAGCCGGGCCGTGCGCGGCAGCGCCGCCACGACCCGGGACGCCTGCCCGTCCGCGCCGCCCGAGTCCGCCATCCGCAGCGGCGCGAGGGCCCGCGCGAACCGCTCGGCCCACGCCGCGGACACGGCGTCGACGGCCGCCACCACGGCGGCGCCGACCGGCTGTTCGCCCTGGCCGCCGCACGCCGCCACGGCGTCACCGGCCGCGGCGTCCGCGCGCGCGTCCTGATGCAGGCCGTACGGATCCGGGTGGCCGGCGCGCAGCGGCTCCACCGCGGTGCCGGGGGCCGCTCCCGGCACGGACGCGCTCTCGGCGTACGCCCCGTCGGCCGCCGGGGCCGGTGCCCGGTGGATGACCTGCACGACCGTGGCCACGTCGCCGCTCAGCAGCGCCACCACACCGCAGTGCGGGAACGCCGGTGACGCGGTCCGGGCCGTCGCCAGCGTGGCGGAGACGGGGGAGGCGGGCGTGGTGGCCGGGGCGTCGGCCAGACAGATGAGGTGGATGCCCGCGGCCCGGCCGCCCGCGGCCAGCCGCGAGACCGTCTCCCGGAGGTCGGCCGAACCCGGGTCGCCGTCCACGATCAGCACCGTGTGCGCACCCGTGTGGCGCTCGGCGGCCGCGGCGACGGCCGCCGCGGGAGCGGCCGCCCAGTGCGGGCCCAGCGGGCCCTCGTCCAGCCGGCGCACGAGCTCGGCGACCCGGGCCACGGCCTGCTCGCGGTCGTACGCCACCAGCAGCCGGCAGTCCTGGCCGCGCACCGGGCGCAACTGCGGCAGCCAGCTCAGCCAGGACCACTCCGCCAGCCGCTCCTCCGCCGACCGCGAGCGGTCCGCGCTGATGAGGACGAACTCCAGGGCCGTGGGCGAGTGCAGCGCCGCGAGCTGCGCGAGGACGGACCGGGCCAGCGCCGACAGCCGCCCCCGGGGCCCGGCCAGGCCGAGCGAACCGGCCTGCCGCAGCCCGACCGTCACCGGCACGGACGTGAGCGGCGCGCTGCCGTCGGCGGTGTGCCGGTCGGCGGTGCCGAGCCGGACGGTCAGCAGGTCGGGGTGGTCCGGGCCGCGCTCCCACAGGCGCGGACCCGGCCCGAGGACGGTCAGCAGCACGCTCGCCGGGTCGGGCCAGCGCTCCCGCAGGACGGCCGACTCCGCGCGGGCGCGCTCGCCCGCGTCCTCCGCGTCCCACTCGTCCGTGGTCAGGGGGCGGGTGACCGCGCCGCGCCCGCCGGTCAGCCGCCGGGCCCATGCGCCTATGCCGCGGTTGCGGCCGCCCGCGCGCCTGCGCGCGTCGTCCGGGGCGTCCTCGCCGGCCTCCGGATCCGCGGCCGTCACCGCCGCGCCCAGTGGGACGCCGCGGCCGCCGTGGGTGACCGGACTGCCGGGCGGGCCGTCGAAGGGGCGGGTCGTCGCGCTGTCCGCGCCGAGGACCGCCGTGCCGAGGGAGGTGGCGCCCGACCTCGGGTCGGGCTGCGGCGGGCCGCCGGGCCCGCCCAGCCACGCCCCGGCCACGGGCGCCCCCACGGGCCCGTGGGGCGCCTCGACGACGCCCACCCGCAGGTGGCCCTCGCCGTCGGGGGCGGCCGGGAGCACGCTCGGGGCGGCGTCCAGCGTGCCGTGCAGGCTCAGCACGGACTCTCCGGCGCGCAGCAGCGCGCCGGAGGGAAACACGACCGGCTGTTCCCCCACGGCTTCGCCGTCCAGCGTGGTGCCGTTGGTCGACCCCAGGTCCCGCAGGGTCACGGTGCCGTCGTCGGCGAGGGTGACCGCGCAGTGCAGCCGGGAGACGTCCGGGTCGTCGAGGGGCACGTCCGCGGCGGTGGAGCGGCCGACGCTGACCTCGCCGCCGTGCAGCAGGTGCACGCCGCCCGCGTCCGGGCCCGAGACCACGTGCAGCCGGGCGGCGGCCTCCGGTGTGCCGGAGGGCAGCACGCCCGCGTGCCGCTCGGGGTCGGCGGGGGCGCAGAGGGAGAGGACGGCGCCGTCGATCAGGGGCGGCTCGCCGAGCGCGCAGCGCTGGGCGTCGAGCCGCTCGGCCCCGGCGTAGACGACGACGGCACCGCTGCCGAGGTCGGAGCCGGCCGCGGCGACGGCCGCCGCGAGGCCGCTGGTCACACTGGCGAGGGCGGTGCCCGTGGGGGCGGTCACCAGGACGTCACAGGCGCGCGTGGCGTGCGTGGTGTGGCCGCTGAGCGGCCCGAGGACGGTCAGCCTGATCTGCATCGCCGTCAACGGTCCCTTCCTGCCCCTGCCGCGGCGGGACCGGCGGGCGCATCCGCCGCTTCCCCCACCGTGCACGGGCGCGTCGGCACGTACAGGTCACCACGTCGCGCGGGGCCCTGCGCTCCCTCCCCACCGCATCCGTGCTGCGAGCATCCTCGCACCTGCCACCGACAACGCGCCCGGCGAGAGCCAATTCGTGATCTTGGACGACGATCGGGCCGTGCGAAAAACGCGGATGATGACCAAGTAAGGGCCAGGCGAGCCGGGGAAGCGCTCACCGGGAGGTCACTTTTTGCCGCTTGATGACGCTCATTGGCAAGTTTTCCCACGGCCGTCGACGTGCCGTTCCCCGCGCCTCTTTCGGGTCACCTCACACCGCCCCGCCGCCCCACGGCAACCAACTGTCCGGAACGCGCGTCTTTACCCCAAGCCCCCCGGATTTCGGCAGTCCGGTGGTCCGTACGACGGCACTACAGTGGGCGAAGGGCCGCCACGGCACGCGACGACCACGGGGCGTCACGACGACGGGAGCGGCCGTCAGCAGCGTGGATCACGACAGCGGATCACGGCAATCACGACCAGGGAGCGCATGACGTGCGGCCGGTAGGCAGCAAGTACCTCCTCGAGGAGGTGCTCGGACGCGGGGCGACGGGCACCGTTTGGCGGGCCCGGCAGCGCGAGACGGCCGGTTCCGAGGCCGCCGTGGCCGGGCAGCCCGGCGAGACCGTCGCGATCAAGGTGCTGAAGGAGGAGCTGGCGAACGACGCGGACGTCGTCATGCGCTTCCTGCGCGAGCGCTCCGTCCTGCTGCGCCTCACGCACCCCAACATCGTCCGTACGCGTGACCTCGTCGTCGAGGGCGACCTCCTCGCCCTCGTGATGGACCTCGTCGACGGCCCGGACCTGCACCGCTATCTGCGCGACAACGGCCCCTTCACCCCGGTCGCCGCCACCCTGCTCACCGCCCAGATCGCGGACGCCCTCGCCGCCAGCCACGCCGACGGCGTCGTGCACCGCGACCTCAAGCCGGCGAACGTCCTGCTCTCCGGGGCGGACGGGCAGCTGATGCACCCGATGCTCACCGACTTCGGCATCGCGCGCCTCGCGGACTCCCCGGGCCTCACCCGCACCCACGAGTTCGTCGGCACGCCCGCCTACGTCGCGCCCGAGTCCGCCGAGGGCCGCCCGCAGACCTCCGCCGTCGACATCTACGGCGCGGGCATCCTGCTGTACGAGCTGGTCACCGGGCGCCCCCCGTTCGCCGGGGCCACCGCGCTCGAAGTCCTCCACCAGCACCTGAGCGCCGAGCCGCGCCGCCCCACGACCGTGCCCGAGCCCCTGTGGACGGTCATCGAGCGCTGCCTGAGCAAGCGGCCCGAGGAGCGGCCCAGCGCCGAGAACCTCGCCCGCGCCCTGCGCGTCGTCGCCGCCGGCGTCGGGGTGCACGCCTCCCCCGCGCAGGCCGAGGCCGCGCTCGGCGTCGCCGCCCTGCTCGCCCCCGACCCCGATCCCGCCCTGGTGCCCGGCAGCGGCGACAGCTCGTCCGCCGGGTCCCCGTCCGGCGACGCCGACCCCACGCAGGTGCTGCCGTCGAACGCGGGCTCCTACGACCCGAACGCGGCCACCAGCCTGCTGCCGAACACCTCCGGCGGCGCGCACGGCGCCGACCCCACCCAGGTCATGCCCGCCGGTTCCGGCCCGAACGGCGGCGCCGACCCCACCCGCGCCATGCCGCCCGTCCCGCCGCTGCCCCCCGAGGGCAACGACGGCCCGCACCCCTGGCAGAGCCAGATGCGCGCCGCGCGGGACCGCAACGAGCAGACGCAGATGCGCTACCTCGACCCGAGCGAGGACCCGCTGCGCCGCCGCCCGCACCGGCAGGCGGCCCAGCCGCAGCAGCAGTACCAGCAGCCCCCGCAGCCTCCCCAGCAGCAGTACGGGCAGCAGTACGCGCCCCCTCAGCAGCCGTACGCTCCCCAGCCGCAGCAGTACGCCCCGCAGCGGCCGCCCCGGCGGCAGCAGCGCCCGCAGGCCCAGCCCCAGCCCCAGCCCCAGCCCCAGCCGCAGCACTATCAGGAGCCCCAGCCGCAGCGGTACGCCCCGGAGCCGCCGTCCGCGCGCCGCGAGCCCCGGCCGCCCCGGCAGCGCAGCGCGAATCCGATGCGCATCCCGGGCCTCGGCTGCCTCAAGGGCTGCCTGTTCATGATCGTGGTGCTGGTCATCGGCTCCTGGCTGGTCTGGGAGTTCACACCGCTCAAGGACTGGGTCGCCGACGGCAAGAGCTTCTGGGACGCCGCCTACGGCTGGTTCGTCGACATCAAGGACTGGGTCTCCGGCCTGGGCTCGTCCTCCGGCGGCGGCAACTAGCGGCGGTCGGCGACGAGCCGGCGGCGGCCGATGACGGCCGATGGCAGTGCAGTAGCACCGGTGCCGCGCCGACAGGGCAGCAGTGTCTACATGTCGACACCTCAGGGGTGTTTTTAAGCCGCAGAAGTGACAGTTGGTGCGGGATCGGCGCCCCCAACCCCCTCGTGTCCGCGTAGCTTGGTCGCCAGCGCTCCCTTGTCGGACGTCGGAGGACCCGGAAAGGAACCCGAACAGCCTTGGCACGGAAGATCGGCAGCCGGTACACCGCCCACCAGGTCCTGGGGCGCGGCAGTGCGGGCACGGTGTGGCTTGGCGAGGGCCCCGAGGGCCCGGTCGCCATCAAGCTCCTGCGCGAGGACCTCGCCTCCGACCAGGAACTCGTCGGCCGGTTCGTGCAGGAGCGCGCGGCCCTCCTCGGGCTCGACCACCCGAACGTGGTGGGGGTCCGCGACCTCGTCGTCGACGGCGCCGACCTCGCGCTCGTCATGGACCTCATCCGCGGCACGGACCTGCGCACCCGCCTCGACCGCGAGCGCCGCCTCGCGCCCGAGGCGGCCGTCGCCATCGTCGCCGACGTCGCGGACGGCCTCGCGGCGGCGCACGCGGCGGGCGTCGTCCACCGCGACGTGAAGCCCGAGAACGTCCTGCTGGACATGCAGGGCGCGCTCGGCCCCGGCGGCGCCCACCCGGCGCTCCTCACCGACTTCGGCATCGCCCGGCTCGTGGACTCCCCGCGCCCGGCCGAGCCCACCATCCCGCGCCCCGCCGGGCCGGGCGGGCGCGCCCCGAGCCCCCGCAGCGTCATCGGCACCCCGGACTACCTCGCCCCCGAGATCATCGAGGGCCTGCCGCCGCGCGCCTCCGTCGACGTCTACGCCCTCGCCACCGTGCTCTACGAGCTGCTCGCGGGCTTCACGCCCTTCGGCGGCGGCCACCCCGGCGCGGTGCTGCGGCGGCACGTGACCGAGACCGTGGCGCCGCTGCCCGGCATCCCCGACGAGCTGTGGCAGCTGATCGTCCAGTGCCTGGCCAAGGGGCCCGCGTCCCGGCTGCGCGCGTCCGAGCTCGGCGTCCGGCTGCGCGAGCTGCTGCCCGGCCTCGCCGGGATCCCGCCGCTCGACATCGACGAGCCCGAGGACGAGCCCGAGGCGGTCGCGGCCACGCTCACCGAACGGGAGACGGCCTACGACGGCGGGCCCGCGTCCTCGGGCGTGGCCACCGCGCCCCGGCGGCGCGGCGCCGTCCCGCTGGTGCCGGGGGCCGTCGCCGACTCCAGCCGGGAGACCCACACGAGCATGCGGGTGCCCACGCCCGCGGAGCTCGCCGGAGGCGCGCACGGCACGGCACGGGCCCCGAGGGCGGCCGGCCAGCGCCGCGCGGGCTCCGCGCGCCACCGCTCCCCGGAGGAGACCCGGCGCCGCCGCATCAAGCTGGGCGCGGCCGCGGTCGCGCTGGCCGCGGCGGCGGGGGTCGGCAGCTGGTTCGCGGTCTCGTCGCACGAGGCGAAGGACGCCCCTCCCGGCGTCCACCACCCGGACCACGCCCCGCCGGACCCGGACCCGCTGCCGTAACCGGGGCCCTGCCCGGACCGCCCGCGGGGCACTCCCGTCACAGGCGGCGACGGACCCGCGGCCGGGAACGGGCGACCCGTCGGACACCCGCAGCCCGGCGCAGCCGTTAGGCTGGGTGCGTGGCAGTCGTTGATGTATCCGAAGAGCTGAAGTCCCTCTCCTCGACCATGGGGTCGATCGAGGCCGTCCTGGACCTCGACAGGATGAGGGCTGACATCGCCGTGCTCGAGGAGCAGGCGGCCGCCCCCTCCCTGTGGGACGACCCGGAGGCGGCGCAGAAGGTCACCAGCAAGCTGTCGCACCTCCAGGCGGAGCTCCGCAAGACGGAGAACCTGCGCGGCCGCATCGACGACCTCGGGGTGCTCTTCGAGCTCGCCGAGGCCGAGGGCGACGCCGACGCCCTCGCCGAGGCGGAGACCGAGCTGGGCGACGTCCGCAAGGCGCTGGCCGAGATGGAGGTCCGCACGCTCCTCTCCGGCGAGTACGACTCCCGCGAGGCGCTGGTCAACATCCGAGCCGAGGCCGGTGGCGTCGACGCCTCCGACTTCGCCGAGCGCCTCCAGCGCATGTACCTCCGCTGGGCCGAGCGCCACGGCTACAAGACGGAGGTCTACGAGACCTCGTACGCGGAAGAGGCCGGCATCAAGTCGACCACCTTCGCCGTCCAGGTCCCGTACGCCTACGGCACGCTCTCCGTCGAGCAGGGCACGCACCGCCTCGTCCGCATCTCGCCCTTCGACAACCAGGGCCGCCGCCAGACGTCCTTCGCGGGCGTCGAGGTGCTGCCGGTCGTCGAGACCACCGACCACGTCGAGATCGACGAGTCCGAGCTGCGCGTCGACGTCTACCGCTCCTCCGGCCCCGGCGGCCAGGGCGTCAACACCACCGACTCCGCGGTGCGCCTGACCCACATCCCGACCGGCATCGTCGTCTCCTGCCAGAACGAGCGCTCGCAGATCCAGAACAAGGCGACCGCGATGAACGTCCTCCAGGCCAAGCTCCTCGAGCGCCGCCGCCAGGAGGAGCAGGCCAAGATGGACGCGCTCAAGGGCGACAGCGGCGGCTCCTGGGGCAACCAGATGCGGTCGTACGTCCTGCACCCGTACCAGATGGTCAAGGACCTCCGCACGGAGTTCGAGGTCGGCAACCCGACCGCCGTCCTCGACGGTGACATCGACGGCTTCCTCGAGGCCGGTATCCGCTGGCGCAAGCAGCGGGAGAAGTAGCAACAACCAGCTGTATAGGCGGACATACCCGCTTGTAACCTTCTTGACGCTGCCTCAAAAACTGGTCAGGCTGGCGCGCGGCATGCGTGTCACTGGGGTGCGTGTGGCAGGGGGCGAGCGGCCCGGCCGGTCCGGCCGGTTCAGCCGCTCTCGACCCCCGGGTGCGCCACCGCCCCGTGCACAGCTGCTCCAATGACGATCAGCTACTGGGGGTAGCAGGTATATGACCAAGAAGACGCGGCTGCGCGTCGCGCGCATAGCCGCCGGCGCGGTTGTCGCCGCGGGTGCTTCGCTGACCGCGGCCGGTGCGGCTTCGGCCGCGGGCGTCCATGTCGCCGGGGTCGGCGTGACGAGCGGTGTGCACACCGCCGCCTCCGTCGACGGCGACCCCAACGAGATCCCGCAGCCGCCGGTGGGCGGTGACACGAGCGGTACGACGACCGGCACCACGACCGGTACCACGACGGGCGGTCCGTCCTCGGGCGGTCAGACGACGGGCACCACGACGGGTGGTCCGTCCTCGGGCGGTCAGACCGATGGCGGTCAGACGACGGGCACCACGACGGGCGGCCCGTCCTCGGGTGGCCAGACGACCGGGACCACGACCGGTGGCCCCTCCTCGGGTGGCCAGACCGACGGCGGTCAGACGACGGGCACCACGACCGGTGGCCCCTCCACGGGCGGCCAGACGGACGGCGGCACCACCGACGGCGGGAAGACGGCCGGCGGCCAGACCGCGGGCGGTCAGACCGACGGTGGCACGACCACCGGTGGCCAGACGGACGGCGGCACCACCGACGGTGGCAAGACGGCCGGTGGCCAGACCGCGGGCGGTCAGACCGACGGTGGCAAGACGACCGGCGGTCAGACCGATGGCGGCAAGACCACCGGCGGTCAGACGACCGGCGGCCAGACCGACGGTGGCAAGACCACGGGTGGTCAGACCGACGGCGGCAAGTCGACCGGTGGTACGACCGACGGCGGCACCACCACCGGCGGTGACCACAGCGGTTCCACCGGCGGTGACGGTTCCACCGGCGGTGACCACAACGGCGCGACCGGCGGCACCGCCACCGGCGCCGACCACGGCGACAAGCCCGGCGACGGCCGCACCTGCCCCGTGGACACCAACAGCAACTGCGGCACCAACACGGACACCGACAGCGCGGGCGCCAAGCCCGTGCAGCAGGCCAAGCCCAAGGAGCAGCTCGCCGAGACCGGCGCGGGTCAGACGACCTTCCTGGTCGTCGGCGCCGCGACGATGATCGCGGGCGGCATCGGCTTCCGGCTGCTGCCGCGCCTGATGACCCGCGCCACCGCGGCCTGACGGCCCGGGAGACACGACCGAGGGCCCGGAGCGCGTCACAGCGCTCCGGGCCCTCGTACGTGTGCGGCGGGCGCCGCGGTGTGACCGGGCGGCTACCCGGCGAAGCCGCGCGCCACGACGGCCACCGCTATCAGCGCCACGAGCAGCGCGAGCAGCGTGGCCGGGGTCAGCCCGGCGAAGACACCTTCCTGGTGCTGCAGCCGCTCCCTGCTGGCCCGGCACACCGGGCAGCGGCCCTCACTGACGGGGGCCGCGCAGTTGGCGCACACCAGTCGGTCGCATGTCATGCGATCTCCTCCTCCGGTACGTCCAACGCGCGGGAGAGCCGGGCGGTTCCCCTTACCACTGTGCCAGCTTCCACACCGTTCGGCGCGGCCGGTCGGCCGTACCCGGGGGCGTGGACCCGATTGCCCCAGTTTTGTCCCCCGCGGAGCCGGTGACAAACGCGCCAAGACCGGACGCCGACTGCGCGTGTACCGGTGGTTCGCGTATGGTCACGCACACCGACGGGAGCCGCGTGCGCGGTGTTCCGTGCCCCCTATCCAGGTCGACGCGTGGTGCACTCGTGATCCGATTCGACAACGTCTCCAAGTCCTACCCCAAGCAGAACCGGCCGGCGCTCCGCGATGTCTCGCTGGAGATCGAGAAGGGCGAGTTCGTCTTCCTCGTCGGCTCGTCCGGTTCCGGCAAATCCACCTTCCTGAGGCTGCTGCTGCGCGAGGAGCGCGCCACCACCGGCCAGGTCCATGTGCTGGGCAAGGACCTCGCCAGGCTGTCCAACTGGAAGGTGCCGCAGATGCGCCGCCAGCTGGGCACGGTCTTCCAGGACTTCCGCCTGCTCCCCAACAAGACGGTCAATGAGAACGTCGCCTTCGCCCTGGAGGTCATCGGCAAGCCGCGGGGCGAGATCCGCAAGGCCGTGCCCCAGGTCCTGGAGCTGGTGGGCCTCGGCGGCAAGGAGGACCGGATGCCCGGTGAGCTCTCCGGCGGTGAGCAGCAGCGCGTCGCGATCGCCCGCGCGTTCGTCAACCGCCCGCTGCTGCTGATCGCGGACGAGCCCACCGGCAACCTCGACCCGCAGACCTCCGTCGGCATCATGAAGCTGCTGGACCGGATCAACCGGACCGGGACCACGGTCATCATGGCCACCCACGACCAGCAGATCGTGGACCAGATGCGCAAGCGCGTCATCGAATTGGAACAGGGCCGTCTCGTGCGCGACCAGTCGCGTGGCGTCTACGGCTACCAGCACTGAAAGGACGCCATGCGCGCCCAGTTCGTCCTGTCGGAGATCGGCGTCGGTCTCCGCCGTAATCTCACGATGACCTTCGCGGTGATCGTCTCCGTCGCTCTGTCGCTCGCGCTCTTCGGCGGGTCTCTGCTCATGCGCGAGCAGGTCAGCACGATGAAGGGCTACTGGTACGACAAGGTCAACGTCTCGATCTTCCTCTGCAACAAGACCGACGCGGAGTCCTTCCCCTCCTGTGCCAAGGGGGCGGCGACGGAGGACCAGAAGAAGGAGATCCGCACCGACCTGGGGAAGATGACGGACCTCGTCCAGAGCGTCCAGTTCGAGACGGCCGACGAGGCGTACAAGCACTACAAGGAGCAGTTCGGCAAGAGCTCCCCGATCGCGGGGTCGCTGACGCCGGACCAGATGCAGGAGTCCTTCCGCGTCAAGCTCAAGGACCCCTCGAAGTTCGAGGTCATCTCCAGTGCCTTCTCGCAGCGGCCCGGCGTCCAGACCGTGCAGGACCAGAAGACGCTGCTGTCGAACCTCTTCAACCTCCTCAACGGCATGAACTTCGCGGCTCTCGGCGTGATGTTCCTGATGCTGATCGTGGCGCTGATGCTGATCGTGAACACCGTGCGGGTGTCCGCTTTCAGCCGCCGCCGGGAGACCGGCATCATGCGGCTGGTCGGCGCGTCCAGCTTCTACATCCAGATCCCGTTCATCATGGAGGCGGCCTTCGCGGGCCTGCTCGGCGCGGGCTTCGCCTGTGTCCTGCTGGTCTGCGGCCAGTACTTCCTGGTGAACAACTGGCTGGTGCACCACATCGACGTCATCCAGTTCATCGGCTGGGACGCGGTGCTGGCCAAGCTGCCGCTGGTGCTCGCCATCGGGCTGCTGATGCCCGCGCTGGCGGCCTTCGCCGCGCTGCGGAAGTACCTCAAGGTCTGAGCGGCGGACCAGGGCGCCGTACGGGACAACTCCCCGTACGGCGCCTTCTCGTGTCCTAGACTCACGCGCATGCCCGGCCCGTTGCCGTTCTCGCCGTTCCCGCCGTTCTTGCCGCGGCGCCGCGGCAGACGCGGTGCCGCGCTGACGCTGGTCTTCGCGGGCGTGCTGGCGACGGGCGCCGCGGCCGGTTCCTGGAGCGCGGACGCGCAGGGTGGCCGGAAGTCGGCGGAGGCCCGCCTCGCGGCCCGTACGGCGGCGCGGCCCGCCGCGGGGGCCGTCGACGCGGCGGGGGCGGGGGGCGAGCGCCTCGTGGACCGAAGCGCCGTCGAGGCCGCCGCCGAACAGGCCGCGCAGGACGGCGAGTCCGGCACCGAGGCCGCGGCCGAGGTGGTCGGCCGCAGCGGCGACCGCTGGAGCTCCGTCTACAGCGCCCGCGAGTACGAGGGTTTCGAACGCGCCCTGGACGGCGCGTACGTCGGCGTCGGCCTCTCCGCCCGGAGCACGGGCGACGGACGGACCGAGGTCGACGGCGTCCGGCCCGGCGGCCCCGCGGAGCGCGCGGGCATCCGCGCGGGGGACCGGTTGCGCACGGTCGACGGTGCGGCGACGGCGGGCCTTCCCGTCACCGAGGTGATCGCCCGGCTGCGCGGCGACAGCGCGGGTGGGCAGGGGGCCGCGGGCACCCCCGTGACGGTCGGCCTCCAGCGGGCCGGGTGGTCGTGGCGGCGGACCCTCCACCGCGAGCGGCTGGACACCGGGAGCGTCGCCGTGGACCGGCTGCCGGACGGGCGGGCCGACGGGCCCGCCGCCACCCGGATCAAGGTCGACTCCTTCACCCGGGGAACGGGTGAGCGGATCCGCCGGGCGGCCCGCGCGGCCGCGCGCGGCGAGGGCATCCTGCTGGATCTGCGGGGCAACTCCGGCGGCCTGGTCGACGAGGCCGTGACCGCGGCCTCCGCCTTCCTCGACGGCGGCCTGGTGGCCACCTACGACGTGCGGGGCGGACAGCGCACCCTGGAGGCCGGGCCCGGCGGCGACACCGGGGCGCCGCTCGTCGTGCTCGTCGACGGCGGCACCATGAGCGCCGGCGAGCTGCTGGCCGGGGCCCTCCAGGACCGCGGCCGGGCGGTCGTCGTGGGCACACCGACCTTCGGCAAGGGCTCGGTGCAGCTGCCCAGCCGGCTCGCGGACGGCTCGGTCGCGGAGCTCACCGTCGGCCATTACCGCACCCCCTCCGGCCGCTCCGTCGACGGCCGCGGCATCGCTCCCGACGTGGTCGTGCGGAGCGACGCCGAGCGGCGGGCCCGCACAGTATTGAGTGGCCTCAGGGGTGGGTCGTAGTGCGAGAATGGCCGCGCTATGGCTAAAGAGAAGAAGGCTAAAGAGAAGCCGGACCGCAAGCTGGTCGCGCAGAACAAGAAGGCGCGCCACGATTACCACATTCTGGACACCTACGAGTGCGGCATGGTGCTGACCGGCACCGAGGTCAAGTCGCTCCGCCAGGGCCGGTCCTCGCTGGCGGACGGCTTCGTGCAGATCGACGGCGGCGAGGCGTGGCTGCACAACGTCCACGTCCCCGAGTACGCCCAGGGCACGTGGACGAACCACAGCGCGCGCCGCAAGCGCAAGCTGCTGATGCACCGCGCCGAGATCGACAAGCTCGACTCCAAGTCGCAGGAGACGGGCCACACGATCGTGCCGCTCGCGCTGTACTTCAGGGGCGGCCGGGCCAAGGTCGAGATCGCCCTCGCCAAGGGCAAGAAGGAGTACGACAAGCGGCAGACGCTGCGCGAGAAGCAGGACACCCGCGAGTCGAACCGCGCGATCGCGGCGGCCCGCAGGCGTCAGCGGGCGTCGCAGGCGAAGCAGGCCTAGCCCTGGCCTGGCCCGCGTCGCCCGGCAGCGGGAATACGCTGGCACCGTCGCGCGTTGGTCACGTACGATGGGCACCGCACACCCCACGGGGTGCGCACCTTGAAAAAACAACATGGGGATGATCGGTTTCGACAGCGGATGTCGAAGCAGGGGAAGCGAGCCGAGGAAGCGGCAATGATCTCGTAAACCATATGTCGCAACCAATAATCGCCAACACCAAGCGCGATTCCTTCGCCCTCGCTGCCTAAGTAGCGACTTAGCGAAGTGTCAGCCCGGGGCTGTTCCCGACCCGGATCCTGGCATCATTGAGGGAACTAAACTGCCGGTCCCGGCCACGGGGTCCGGCAGGAAATCAAACAGTGGCTGGGCCCGACGGAGACTTGTCCGTGTGATCTCCGGGGCCGAGAAAATCGCAGCGGACTGCGCTCGGAGAAGCCCTGATTCCGCACCGTTGGACGCGGGTTCGATTCCCGCCATCTCCACTCATCCCATGTGAGGCGAAGGCCCCACCGCTCCGGCGGTGGGGCCTTCGTCGTGTGTGCCGCGTGCCCGCGCAGGGCAACCCGGAGGCCGCCGTGGCCCTCTTCCTCGGTGGCGGACAAGGGGGTGCGCGGTGAAGTGGACGCATGCGGTGCTGGCCGTGGTGGGGGCCGCCGCGCTGTGGCCGGCCTTCGGCCCGGCCCAGGGCGCGGCCGCCGACGACGGGCGCGGCGGGGTGCACCTGCTGCTCAACGGCGCCTTCGACAACCGCCCGGGCGGCCTCGTCGACATCGACGTCCAGGGCGTACGCGGCCGGGGCGACGTCACCGTCTCCTCGCCCGTCTTCCCGCACCGCGTCACCCTCGCCCCCTACGAGCACCGCGCCCCCGCCGCCGAGCGCGGCCACCACGCGCGGCCCGCCATCGCCATGAGCGCGAGGCCCGGCAGCTATCCCCTCACCGTGCGCGCGGGCGGGCGGGTCGTCGCGGAGGACAAGGTGGAGGTCGGGCCCCCGCGCAGGCCGCGGTTCACGGTGACCTCGCCGGGCGAGGTCATGCGGCCGGGGGAGCGGCTGTGGATGGCGTACGACGACCTGTTCCCCGGCGAGACCGGGACGGCCTTCGAGGCGCGCTCGCCCGCCTTCCCCGCGCCCGTGCGGCTCGCCCACGACTCCTCGGGCGCCGACTGGAACAACCCCCGGCTGTTCTCCGGCGGCCTCGACCTGCCGGCCTCGGTGAAGGACGGCACCTACAAGGTGACGCTCACCGGCCCCGGCGGCCGCGAGGTCGACGCGAAGCCGCTGGTGGTCCGCGCGGCCCGGCCCGGCGACCGCGACTACGTGGGCCGGGCGCGCGGCCCCGCGTTCTTCGGCACCTCGCCCACGTCGGGCCCCGAGCGGGCCCGTACGCACGGCCACACCGTCCCGGTCGGCGGGACCGTCAACGTGCTGTGGCGCGACTCCTCGCCCGACCCTGGCGAGGAGTCGCGGCTGACCGCCACGTCACCGGCCTTCGAGCGGCCGGTGCCGCTCAAGCGCGACGAGAGCAAGGCGGGGGACGGCGACCTGCCCCGCTACTACGGCCCCGCGCGGATCCGGCACGGCCTGGGGGAGGGCAGCTATCCGGTGACCGTGGTCAGCCACCACGGGCGCGTACGGAAGATCGGGCAACTGGTCGTGACGGCGGCGTCCTCGCCCTCCGGGGTGCCCGGGTCGGCTCTGGTGACGGTGGTGGTCTGCGCGGGTCTCGCCGCGCTGCTGGGGCTGACGGGTGTGGCACTGGCCAAGTCACGGATCAGCGGGCCCGCAGCCTGAGGAGCACGGTTGCCCACACCCGGCGCCTGCGGGCGGCCGGCGGGACCGCGTCCGGGGTCCGGGGTACGGCCACCAGCATGCTGCCGCTGACCGCGAAGAAGGGGCTTCGGCAAGAGGAGTTCGGCATGTGCCCCACTCTCGCCGCCACCGCGTGCGGCGGTCCAACACCTGATCAGTGGCCATTCACGCACTCCTGTTGTTGACTGCCGTGCGTGCCGCACGACATAGAGCCACGCCTCCTCCGCGCCTTCACCGCCGTCGCCGAAGAGCTCCACTTCACCCGCGCCGCCACCCGCCTCCACTTCGCCCAGCAGGCCCTCAGCCGTGACATCCGGCGGCTCGAACAGCGCCTGGGCGCCGAGCTGTTCACCCGCACCACCCGGCAGGTCACGCTCACCGCCGAAGGCGCGCGCCTGCTGCCGTACGCCCGGCGGATCCTCGCCGCGCACGACGAACTCGCCGCCGCCTGGGACCGGGAGGAGCGTCCCCTGCTCGTGGACATCAGCGCCACCACCGGCACCGCGCACCGCGTGCTGGCGGCGGCCCGGGAGGCGGCGGCCGAGCACGAGTTCGTGGCCCGTTTCCACAGCGGGCTCACCGGCGCGGCCGCGGAGATCCTCGCGGGCAGGCTCGACGTCTCCTTCGGCCGGCTCGCCGGGCTGGACCCTGCGGTCCGGGCGCGCCTCGCCCACCGGCCCGTACGGTACGAGCCGATGGCCGTCCTGCTGCCCGCCGGCCACCGGCTCGCGGCCCGGCCCGCCGTGCGGCTCGCGGAGCTGGCCGGCGAGACCCTCTACGCGGCCGCGGGCAACCCCGCCACCGCGGAGTGGACCGACCTCGCGGAGCGGCTCTTCGAGGGCCGGGGCATCGGCATCGCCGCGCCCTTCCCGGAGATCGACGGCGACGAGGAGTTCGTCCGCGTCGTCCGCAAGCGGGGCTGGTCGGTGCTGGCGAGCGCCGAGTTCCTCGACGTCCCCGGCATGGTGCTGCGCCCGCTCGCCGACCCGGTGCCGCTGTCGCCCGTCTCGATGGTGTGGGCCCGCGGGCTGCGCCACCCCGGGCTGGACGCGCTGCGGACGGCGGCCGACGCGCTGGCCGCGCGGCACGGCTGGCTCGAACGCCCCGCCGGGAGCTGGCTGCCCGCCGCCGACGAGGCCCTGATGCGCGGCTGACCGCGCCGCCACCCGGACGATCCGGGGGTTACGGCCGTACGCCCGACGGGGCACCCTGGAGGTGGCGGCACCGCGCACGGGCGGTCCCGGGACGCGGGAAGACGCGAACAGGGAAAAGGTGACAGGCGCATGGCGGCGACAGCCTCCTATGACCTGCGATTCGACGCCGGGCGGCTCTGCCTGGATCTGGTGGCCACGGTCGGCGGACGGTTCAGCGAGGAGCCCGTCGAGCGGCTCGGCACCCCCGAACGGCTGCGGGACTGGCTGCTCGCCGCCGGCGCCGTGCCTCCCGGCACCCCGCTCGGCGCGGTCGACGCCGGCTGGCTGAGCCGCTTCCACGCGGCCCGCGACCTGCTGCACCGCGTCGTCCACGCCGAGATCGACGGCCGCGCCGCCGATCCCGACCTGGACCGCGTCAACGCCCTCGCCGCCACCGCGCCGCCCGCCCTGCGGGCCGTACGGGCCGCCGACGGCAGCCTCGTCCGCACGGTCGCCCGCGCCCCCGACTGCGGGGCGCTCGTCGGGCAGATCTGCCGCGACGCGGTCGAACTCCTCACCGACCCGGCCACCCGGGGACAGCTGCGGCAGTGCGAGGGCGAGACCTGCTCGCTGGTCTATCTGGACACCTCGCGCGGCCGCCGCCGTCGCTGGTGCTCCAGCGAGGTCTGCGGCAACCGCGTACGGGTGGCCAGGCACCGCCGCCGTCTCCTCGGGGCCGGTCCGCAGACCCCCTGAGAATGCCCCGCCGAAAACAATGCCGCGCATTGAACGCGGAGGCTCTTCCGTACGTACGCCGAATTCCTCCGGGATTTCCCCCGGGCGGTTGAGTGCCACGGACGCCCCATCCGTATTCAGGGTCGAAGGGGGCACCACGCCCCGGAAATCATCCCGGCAGGGGGAATCGTCATGAGGGAAATCGTGCGCGGCACGCGCCTCGGTGTTCTCGCGGTGACCGGCGCGGCCGCCGCCGCGCTCACCGCGACCGCCTGCGGCTCCGGCGGCTCCTCCTCCTACGACAAGCCCGGCGGGAGCACGCCGTCGCAGAGTCAGCAACAGCCGCAGCCCGCTCCCGCGTCCCCCGCTCTCGTACGGACGCAGGACGCCAAGCTCGGCGCCATCGTCACGGACGCCAAGGGCTTCACCCTCTACCGCTTCGACAAGGACAAACCCAGGCCGTCCGTCTCCAACTGCTCAGGCAACTGCGCGACCACCTGGCCGCCCGCGGCGGCCGGCGACCAGGTCACCCTCAAGGGCATCGACAAGGCCCTGGTCTCCACCGTGACCCGCGCCGACGGCAGCAAGCAGCTGACCCTGGGCGGCTGGCCGCTCTACCGCTACGCGGCCGACACCAAGCCCGGCGACACCAAGGGCCAGGGCATCGCGGGCACCTGGTTCGCCAGCGGCCCGCAGGGCAAGAAGGCGCAGGCGGGCACCGGTGGCGGCGGGGGCTACGGCTACTGACCCGCGAACCACCGTCCCGCCCTATCGACCGGGGGAAGGCCGTGCGCAAGGATGCCGTCGTGGCCGACAGGACCAGTCCGGACGAGGAACTGATGCGGGCGCTCTACGACGAGCACGCGGGTCCGCTCCTCGCCTTCGTGCTGCGGCTGGTGGCCGGGGACCGCCAGCGGGCGGAGGACGTCGTCCAGGAGACGCTGCTGCGTGCCTGGCGCAACGCCGACCGGCTGCGCGGCGCCCCCGGCTCCGTACGGCCCTGGCTGGTGACCGTCGCCCGCCGCATCGTCATCGACGGCCACCGCAGCCGCCAGGCCCGCCCCCGGGAGGTCGACCCGGCGCCGCTGGAGCAGATCCCCGCGGCCGACGAGATCGACCGGGCCCTGCGCCTGATGACCATCTCCGACGCGCTCGGCGATCTGACCGAGGCCCACCGAGAGGCGTTGATCGAGACCTATTTCAAGGGACGTACGGTGAGCGAGGCGGCCGAGGTGCTGGGCGTACCGGCCGGGACCGTGCGGTCCCGGGTCTTCTACGCCCTGCGCTCCATGCGGCTCTCGCTCGAAGAACGGGGAGTGACGGCATGAACGAGCCGGCACAGCACATGGACGTGGGCGCCTATGCCCTCGGCGTCCTGGACGCAGCGGAGGCCGCGCGCTTCGAGGAGCACCTCGCGGACTGCTCCCGGTGCGCCGCCGAACTCGACTCCGCGCTCGGGCTGACCCCGCTCCTCGCCGACCTCAAGGAGTCCGCGCCGGACCCCGGCGTGCTCATCGCGCGCCCGCGCCCCGCGCTCCTCGACGGCCTTCTCGCCAGGGTCGTGACCGTCCGCCGCGCCCAGCGCACCCGCAGGCTCTGCCTGGCGGCGGCCGCCGGCGTCCTGATCGTCGCCGGCCCGCTGGCCGGCTCCTCCTTCACCTCGCAGAACGCGCCGAGCCACAGCACCGTGAGCGCGGCCAAGGCGATGTACGAGGAGGGCGAGAAGATCGGCGCGGTCGACCCCACGACCAAGGTCGACGCCTCCGTCTCGCTCCAGGAGAAACCGTGGGGGACGCACGTCGCCCTGAAGCTCGCCAACGTCAGAGGCCCGCTGACCTGCGACCTCGTCGCGGTCGGCAGGAACGGCGAGCGGCAGACCGTCACCACCTGGGCCGTGCCCGCCGCGGGCTACGGCCTGCAGGGCGCCGGGGCGGACAAATGGAGCAAGGAGCCGCTGTACACTCACGGCGGCGCGGCACTGAACCGGAATGACATTGACCGCTTCGAGGTCCGCACGCTGGACGGGAAACTCCTGGACACCATCAAGGTCTGACCGGAACCCGTCCGAAGGGCGACGAAAACCACCATGTCATGACAGGTGCGCTCAGCACCTCTGTTCGCGTACGGTTGACGGCTGCCCTAGGCACAGCAGAAGGGGGCTTGGGTGGCCGCGCAGAACGCCACGCACGCGCAGGTGGCGACAGGACCGGCGACGGAACCCGACGGGGTCCGCGACCGCGAGATCGGTACCGAACAACAGCATCTGGACCGGGTGTACCGGCGCCTGGAGGAGAAGATCCACGAGGCCGAGTTCCTCATGGACGACGCCGCCAAACGGGGCCAGGTCGGTACACCGGGGGCGCTCGCCGAGCGGGACGCCCAGGTGTTCCGTGCCGGAGTGCACCTCAACCGGCTCAACAGCGAGTTCGAGGACTTCCTCTTCGGCCGCATCGACCTGCTCCTCGGCAAGGACGGGAAGAAGGGGCCCGACGGCGCCTACACCTCCGTCGAGCCCGCGGACGACGCCGTGCGCGACGACCGGGCGGAGATCGCCGAGACGCTCCACATCGGCCGCATCGGCGTCCTCGACGCCGACTACTCCCCGCTCGTCATCGACTGGCGGGCGCCCGCGGCCGCGCCGTTCTACCGCTCCACCCCGGTGGCGCCCGGCCGTGTCGTACGCCGCCGGGTCATCCGCTCCAAGGGCCGTCAGGTCCTCGGCGTCGAGGACGACCTGCTGCGCCCCGAACTGACGGCCACCCTGGACGGCGCCGCGCTGCCGGTCGTCGGCGACGGCGCCCTGATGGCCGCGCTCGGCCAGGCCCGCAGCCACACGATGCGCGACATCGTCGCCTCCATCCAGGCCGAGCAGGACATGGTCATCCGCGCGCCCGCCGCCTCGGTCACCGAGGTCGAGGGCGGGCCCGGCACCGGCAAGACCGCCGTCGCACTGCACCGCGCCGCGTACCTCCTCTACCAGGACCGCAGGCGCTACGCGGGCGGCATCCTCGTCGTCTCGCCGACGCCGCTGCTCGTCGCCTACACCGAGGGCGTGCTGCCCTCGCTCGGCGAGGAGGGCCAGGTCGCGATCCGCGCCGTGGGCTCCCTGGTCGACGGCGCCGAGGCCGATACGTACGACGAGCCCGCCGTCGCCCGGATCAAGGGCTCCTCCCGCATGCTCAAGGTGCTGCGCAAGGCGGTGCGGGGTGCACTTGAAAAGGCACCCGTGTCGGCGGCCGCGCCCGCGGCCGCGGGGCGGCGGGGCGGTCCGGCCGGCGACGGTCAACTGTCCTTCGGGGAACCGGCGGAGGCCGCCGCCCCCGTCACCCCGGACCGGCTGCGCGTCGTGGCCTTCGGCGCCCGGCTGGAGATCGGGCCCGACGAGCTCAAGCGCATCCGCAACACCGCGCTCGGCGGCACCGCGCCCGTCAACCTGCTGCGCCCTCGCGCCCGCAGGCTGATCCTCGACTCCCTGTGGTCCAAGGCGGGCGGCCCCAAGCGCTACACCGACCCCGAACTCGCGGCGGAGGCCCGGCAGGCGTTCGACGAGGACGTCTCCACCGAGGACGACTTCCTCGGCTTCCTCGCCGCCTGGTGGCCCGAGCTCACCCCGCGCGGGGTGCTCGCCGCGATGGCGGACGAGCGGCGGCTGTCCCGCTGGGCGCGCCGTGAGCTCAATCCGCGCGAGGTCCGCCTGCTGGCCCGCTCGCTCAAGCGGCTGGACGACCGGGGGCGGGGCCCGCTCTCGGTCCACGACGTGGCCCTGCTCGACGAGTTGGAGACGCTGCTCGGCGTGCCCGCCCGCCCGAAGAAGCCGCGCGAGCTCGACCCGCTCGACCATCTCACCGGGCTGGAGGAGCTCATGCCGACGCGCTCCGAGAGCCGCCGCGAGCGCGCGGAGCGGCTGGCGGAGGAGCGCCGCGACTACGCCCACGTGATCGTCGACGAGGCGCAGGACCTCACCCCCATGCAGTGGCGGATGGTGGGCCGCCGGGGCCGCACCGCGACCTGGACGGTCGTCGGCGACCCCGCGCAGTCCTCCTGGTCCGACCCGGACGAGGCCGCGGCCGCCAGGGACGAGGCGCTCGGTACCCGCCCGCGCCGCCGCTTCGAGCTCACCGTCAACTACCGCAACCCCGCCGAGATCGCCGAACTCGCCGCCAGGATCCTGGCCCTGGCCATGCCCGGCATGCGCTCCCCGGCGGCCGTACGGTCCACCGGCGTCGTGCCCCGCTTCGCCGTCGCGGACGGCGACCTCCCCTCGGCCGTACGCGCCGAGGTCCGCCACCTCCTCGACGACGTGGACGGCACGGTCGGCGTCGTCGTCCCGATGTCCCGCCGCGCGGAGGCCCGCGCCTGGCTCGCCGGCCAGGGCGACCGCGTCGTCGTCCTGGGCAGCCTGGAGGCCAAGGGCCTGGAGTACGACGCGACGGTCGTCGTCACCCCCGCCGAGATCGCGGACGAGTCCCCGGCGGGGCTGCGCGTGCTGTACGTGGCTCTGACCCGGGCGACGCAGCGTTTGACGGTTCTGTCGGGGGATCGGGATGACCCGGATGCGGGGGGAGTGCCGGATTTGCTGCGGGAGTGACGTTTCCGGGTGCGGGTTGTTGGTGGCTGGGGTGGGGTGGGGTGGGGTGGGGGGGGGGGGGGGGCGGGGGGGGGGGGGGGGGGGGGGGGGGGGGGGGGGGGCGGGGGGGGGGCACAGCACCACACTACACAAGCCTCTCAACAACAAGCACTATACTT
>NZ_JBFBBD010000037.1:0-64475 GCF_040689515.1 Streptomyces sp. NPDC051173 | reverse complement strand
CGATGGACCGCTCGATCTTCCAGCGGTGCCGGCCGAGCCGTTCGCCGGACTCGATGCCCGGTCGGGCGATGCGCGGGACGAGTCCCCGTTCGCGCAGCCAGGAGAGGTGTTCGGCGGAGAAGTACGCCTAATGGCGGGGCGATAGCCCTGGGCCACCCGATCGGTGCGGCGGGGGCCCGTCTTCTCACGGCGGCCTTGCATGAACTGGGGCGGGCGGACAAGGAGTTCGCGCTCATCACGATGTGCGCGGGCGGGGGGCTGGCCACGGGGACGATCATTCAGCGGTTGTGAGGGGTGCCGTCAGGGCGACGGCTTCCCGTCGAGGCCTTCCAGGAAAGTCACCTCGGTCTTGGTCACGAACTGCTCGCGGGCTTCGAGGAAGTGCCTGGTGTGCGGCTGCTGTTCGTGGGCGTCGAACGCGGCGCGGTCCTCGTACAGCTCGTAGAAGAGCCGTACGTGCGGCTCACCGGGCACGCGGTGGTTCAGGTAGACGACCGTGCCCTGCTCGTGCTGCCGGATTCCCTCCAGCGTCCGGGACACCAACGCGTCGAAGCCGTCCGCCGCGTCCGCGTCGCGCAGCGTGAAACGTACGACCAGGCCGAACCGTGGGGTCATGGGTGTCTCCTCGTGGTTAGGGCTTCGGTACGGGCTACACGGCGAGTGGGCGCTTCATGGTCGTGGCGCGGTCGTAGAGTTCGCGGGCCTTGGCGTTCTTGAGGTGGGGGCGGATGAGGGCGCGCATTCTCTGGACACGGCCGTCACAGGCCGCCGAGTGCACCAGCGGATAGTCGTCCAGGACGCTGTGCCACGTCGTGCACGCGGCCTCCAAGTGGCCGATCTCCAGCTGCCGCTCCGCCGTCATCGACCGGAAGCGGACGCGGCTCCGGCGGTGATCGCTGCGCCGCAGCTTCTGTGATTCCTCCATCGTCGTGATGGATCCTCGTACGTCGCCGAGGCCGTATTTCACCTGACTGACGTGGTACAGCAGCGATGAGGGGCCGTAGGAGCCGAACGCCTTCTCGCGGGCCTCGGCCTTCTCCATCGCGACCTCGGCCTCCTTGATGTAGAGCAGCGCGTTGTGCCGGTCTCCCGCCAGAGCGGCCGAGTGGGCCTGCTGTCCGGCGAGGAACGCCCGCATACGGGGCCCGGCCTGAGGTGAGGCGGCCGCCGCTGCGTCCGCGAGGCGTACGGCCGGTGCTGCATGGCCCAGGTCCACCGCCTGGACGCTCATTCCGCGGAGGGTTGTGCAATACGTGAGGTAGTCGGTGGCCGCACCGGCCAGTTCCAGAGCGCGGGTGTAGTAGCTCTGCGCGAGGCCGTGAAATCCCTCGTCCACCGCCATCCAGCCCGTGAGGTAGGACAGGTCCGCTGCGGCCGAAAGCATTCCTTGCCGGACATCGGGCGCGGCATCCGCCCGTAGGTAAGCGGCTACGGTGTTCACCATGAAGGCCGCGGCCATGGGCCGCGCGTGCCGCCCCCCGAACTGATCGTCGAGAGACGACACGCGCTCCGTCATCGCGATCACCATGTCGACCTCGGGCCGGCCGATACGCGTGGTCCGCCCGCTCTGCACGGCCTCCGCCCGGCCGATGACGTCCTGCCAGCCCGGAATCGTCAACGCGACGGAGAACAGCCCGGCGCCCAGGACGCCCCGCCGGGACGGGTCCATGTCCAGTCGCCCGAGGTCGACCAGCCCTTCCACGGTGTCCGCGGGCCCGGCGGTCTTCTGCTCGGGCGTGGGGAACCCCGCTTCGGCGTGTGTCACGGGACGGCCCAGCTTGCGGGCCAGGGCTTCAAGGACGAGGGGCCGTACGGTCTTCCTCGGCAGCGTTCCGGCCAGCCAGTGGTGCACGGACGACTCGTCGTACTTCACGGGAGCGCCGGTCTCGGTCCCCAGCCGGTTGACCGCCATGGCGAACTGGCGGTAGGTCCAACGACTCTCGGCCAGCAGCCGGGCCAAGCCCTCGTTCTTCCGCTCTGCCACACCCATCAACTCCACGTGCTCCTGCGGATATTAAAGGGATTCAAGTGCTGCCCCCCGCCCAACGGTACCGCTCTGCGCAGTCGTGCGGTTACGTAGAAGTAAGAGCAGGTCAGGCAGTATCTCGCAGAAGGAACGGACGCCGTGACGTATCGAGTGGGCGCATACGTGGTGGATACGCGGGAGGACAGAGTGGCCCAAGTGATCGGCCATCGCGGCTCCCGCGTGCAGGTGCGCACGCCCGGCGGGGGGCTCGAATGGGAGGTGCCTGTAGCCGCGTTGCGGCTGGCCATGAGCGAAGAGCGCGCCGCGTTCCGCCTCCTGGCCAACAGCGACGGCCCGCACGCGGCGGGTTGCGCCCGGTGCGCCGAACTGGATTCGGCCTGGCGCGCGGCGTGCGCGGCCGGGGAGCGTACGGTCGCTGCGGTCGACGCCCTGAGCCGGTTCCGCAACCACTGGCGGCTGGATCACGCGCCCGGGTGATTGGGGCGCGGCCGCGAAAGCCCCTGTGCGACCATGCAGTCCGCGCGGCCCGCCGCGTGGGGGCGCGGTGCCGATCATCCACCGCCGCAGCCCTCACCATCTGGCTCCGCACATGATCGGCCGGACAAGTCCTAGTTGTCGAACTCGTACTCCAGCACATAGGAGGCCGAGTCGAGTGTCATCTCGTTGAGCTCGACGGCTCTGCCGTTCTCGGTGAACGCTGTCCGGCAGAGCAGGATGACGGGGGTGCCCGAGGTCAGACCGAGTTGCTCGGCCTCCGCACCCGACGGCATGCGGCACCGGATCTCCTCACGGAAGTGCACGGGTTTGGCGCCGAGCTCCGCCAGGCGTGCGTAGGTGCCTCCAGGGCCGGAATCCTCCTGAGCGATCGCGGAATCGGCTACAAGGCCGGCAGGGAGATAGGAGGTGGCGAGCAGAACAGGTTTGCCGTCGAGGACGAAGCGCCTGTTCCGTACGCAGACGGCGGTGTCCATCGCCAATCCCAAGGCGGTGGCCACGTGTTCTGGTGCGGGCTGCTCAGTGATGTCCACCCGGTCGACCAGGAGGGTGCGATTCTCGATCTCGCCCGACCATATGGAACGCCCTGAGCCCCACGTGCCCTCGGCCAGTCGCTGGATGCCCCTTCGCCGGATCGGCTTGAACGATCGCACGAAGACTCCCGCACCCTTTCGCGCCTCTGCGAGGCCTTCGCTCTGTAGCACGCCGAGGGCCTGGCGCACGGTCATGCGGGCCACGCCGTAGGTGGCCATCAGCTCGTTCTCGCCGGGCAGCCGACCGCCGGGTTCGTACTCGCCGGCCTGGATCGCCTCCCTCAGATCGGCAGCGATCCGCTGGTATTTCGGTCGGCGGCCAGAGCCCTGGTCGGCCATCGGGTGATCACCTCTTTCCTCTCCAGACAGCGTAAGGGGCGATCGGCTGTCACTGCGGAACCGGGGGTTGTCCACGAACAACGCAACGTCTCTAGAGATGAGTTGACTTCTCTAGAGAAGGAAGCTTCACTGGATAACGTCTCTAGAGAAGTTGCCGTGAGGCGGCTTCGAAAATCGGCCTGTCGAAAACGGATGGAGGCGCGAAACGGTGACGTATCGAGTGGGTGCATACGTGGTGGACACCCGGGAGGACAGGGTCGCCCAAGTGATCGGCCATCGAGGTTCTCGCGTGCGGGTGCGTGTGCCTGGTGGCGGGGTCGAGTGGGAGGTGCCCGCGTCGGTGCTGCGGCTGGCCATGGGGCAGGAGCGGGAGGCGCTCCGGGTCCTGGTCAACAGTGATGGTGTGCCCGGGCGGAGAGGGTGTGACCGGTGTGCGGAGCTGGAGGCGGGCTGGCGGGCGGCCTGTGCGGCGACCGGGGAGCGGGCGATCACGACCGGCTTGGCTCTGAGTCGGTTCCGTAACCACTGGCGGCTGGATCACGCGCCGGGTGATTCGGGCGCGTCCGTGTGATCCTCCGTGCGGCCATGCCGCCATGACCGGCCCCTGGATCGTCGCCCCGCAGCCCGTTGGTTCGCCTGGGGCGGTGGCCTTGATGCGGGACTACATGACCGAGATCGCCGATCGCTATTTCCTGCTCCACGAGGGCCGTACCACGATGCCGGAGGAGATCGAGGGGTTCGTCGCCGAGGAGCCGCATGACGATCTCGTCCCGCCCGAGGGTGTCCTGTTGGTGGCCCGGCAGGGCGGGGAGCCGATGGGGTGTCTGGGGCTGCGGTGGTTCGACCGGGAGTGGGGGACCGCCGAGCTGAAGCGGATGTTCGTACGGCCCGCCGCGCGGGGGCGCGGTGCCGCCCCCGCGCTGCTGGCCGGGGCCGAGGCCGTCGCGCGCGAGTGGGGCGCCGCGCGGATCGTGCTGGACACCCGCGAGGACCTGACCGTGCCCTGCTCGTGCTGCCGGATTCCCTCCAGGGTCCGGGACACCAATGCGTCGAAGCTGTCTGCCGTGTCCGCGTCGCGCAGCGTGAAGCGTATGACCAGGCCGAACCGTGGGGTCATGGGTGTCTCCTCGTGGTTGGGGCTTCGGTGCGGCGGGAGGGCTGGGTCGGTCGACTACGCCGGTATCAACCGCCAGCCGTCGTGGATCCGTACGTGCGGGGCGTCGTCGCTGAGGGCGTCAAGCAACCGGACCGCGTACGCCTCCGCCATCATCGCGGTCACCTCCTCCGGTGCCAACCAGGAGACGGCGACGGACTCGCCGGAGGTACGTTCGCTGCCGCCGACGGGGGTGCAGCGGAAGACCAGTGCGACGATGCCGCGCGTCATGTTCTTGTAGACGCCGGTGAGTCGCTGCACCTCGACCTCGATGCCCGTCTCCTCCAAGACCTCCCGGCGGGCGCCGGCCTCCGGAGACTCCGCGATCTCCAGTACGCCACCGGGCAGTTCCCAGTGCCCGTTGTCAGCCCGCCTGATGGCGAGAACGTACCCGTCCTCGCGCACGACGGCTCCCGCCACCGAGACGGAGTGGAGCGGTGCGGACCTGCGAGACTGGGGTGCCGTACTCATGTGGACGAGGATAGAAGGGCAGAGATCCATGGGTAGCGAGGCCCTTCGGTACTCGGGGAAGCCGCGGTATCTGCAAATCGCAGACGATCTCGCCGATCAGATCCGCACGGGCGTGCTGGCCCCCGGTGTCAAGCTTCCCAGTGAGTCCGAGGTGATGGGACGCTATGGGGTCTCGCAGGGCACTGTACGCAAGGCCATCGCTGAACTGCGGACGGCGGGTCTGGTGGAGACCCATCATGGACGAGGCTCCTACACAAGAAGCTTGCCCCCGGTGACAAGGAAGTCCTCTGACCGTTTCCGTCGTTCCCACCGTAAGGCGGGCAAGGCCGCCTATCTGGTGGAGACGGAGGCGGCGGGACATACCCCTGGTGTTCACGTGCTCTATGTCGGCCCCATGGGCGCGCCGACGGACATCGCCGGGCATCTGGGTGTCGCCGAGGGGAGCAAGGTCCTGGCGCGTCGGCGCCGGTACTTCGTTGATGGAGTGCCGGCAGAGGAGGCCACGTCGTATCTGCCGTGGTCGATTGCCGAAGCCGTTCCTGAATTGCTGAGAGATAACCCTGGCGGGGGCGGCATTTACGCCCGGCTGGAGGAGCATGGGCATCGTCTCGCCGAGTACGTCGAGACGGTTCGAGCCCGATTGGCCACCAAGCAGGAGACGGCCGCGCTTCAGCTGAGCCCCGGCGCTCCGGTGATCCACCTCGTCCGCGCTGCAGTAACTGACGAGGGCGACGTGGTGGAAGTCTGCGACACGGTCATGGCTGCGGACCGGTTCGTGCTCGACTACCGGATCCCCGCACGCGACTGACATCTTCCTGACATTCCGTCAGTCACCCTGAAGAGTGAGCGAGGTTGACTGTCATGTCGGTGGTGGGTTTCTCTGTGAGAGGACTTATGTACATGAGTGAATGAGTTGGAGGGGGGAACGGTGACGTATCGAGTGGGTGCATACGTGGTGGACACCCGGGAGGGCAGGGTCGCCCAAGTGATCGGCCATCGAGGTTCTCGCGTGCTGGTGCGTGTGCCTGGTGGCGGGGTCGAGTGGGAGGTGCCCGCGGCGGCGTTGCGGCTGGCCATGGGGCAGGAGCGGGAGGCGCTCCGGGTCCTGGTCAACAGTGATGGTGTGCCCGGGCGGAGAGGGTGTGACCGGTGCACGGAGCTGGAGGCGGACTGGCGGGCGGCCTGTGCGGCGACCGGGGAGCGTACGACCACGACCGGCCTGGCCCTGAGCCGGTTCCGTAACCACTGGCGGCTGGATCACGCACCTCAATAATTCGGGCGCGTCCGCGAAACGCTCCGTGCGACCATCCCGTCATGACCAGCGCTGTCTCCCCCTGGACCGTCGCCCCGCAGTCCGTCCGTTCTCCCGAGGCGGTGGCTTTGATGCGGGATTACATGACCGAGATCGCCGATCGCTATTTCCTGCTCCACGAGGGCCGTACCACGATGCCGGAGGAGATCGAGGGGTATGTCGCGGAGGAGCCGCATGACGATCTCGTCCCGCCCGAGGGTGTCCTGTTGGTGGCCCGGCAGGGCGGGGAGCCGATGGGGTGTCTGGGGCTGCGGTGGTTCGGCCGGGAGTGGGGGACCGCCGAGCTGAAGAGGATGTTCGTGCGGCCCGCCGCGCGGGGGCGCGGTGCCGCCCCCGCGCTGCTGGCCGGGGCCGAGGCCGTCGCGCGCGAGTGGGGCGCCGCGCGGATCGTGCTGGACACCCGCGCGGACCTGGTGGAGGCGAGGGCGCTGTACGCCCGGCACGGGTTCCTGTGCGTTCCCCGCTACAACACGGTCGAGGACGACCCGTACGCCGAGGTGTGGATGGGCAAGGAACTCCCCGGCACGGGCGCGGTGCGCTGAGGGGTGTCTGATGGATCTCCGTGGGGAAGGAGCGGTGTCCGGTGCGTGCTCTCGGCGTGCCGGCCGGAAGCCCTCGTACTGGGCGTACTCGGGTTTTCGGCCGGTGCGGCGAGAGTGCGTGCCGGGCGTCGCGACGCCGCGGAGATCCATCAGACACCCCTTAGCCCGACGTGCTGCCCGTGCCGCCGCAGAGGGTGCAGGACGAATAGCTGGTGCGGGTGACGGGACGCTGGCGGCCGTCGGCATCGGTCTCGACGGTGTACTCGGTCTTCGTGGTGATGCCGTCACCGTCGCAGGCCGCGCACGGCCGCTCCTGCTGCCCGGGCATCCGCCACTCCCTTCGCCACCCCGAGGATAGCGAGCGTCCGGCCGCGGGCGCAGGCGGTGAGGGAGGCCGCCGGCTTCGTGATCCCTGGCGCCCGACTCCAACGGGCCTCACTGCATGACGGTGTCGCTCCAGGAAGGCGGACGCGTCGGCCGGCGGCCGGGTTGATGCGGACGATGGGGCGGGATGTCTTGGGGAAGGCATCCCGCCCCATCGGGTGTCCCGGATTCAGCCCTGCGTCTTCGTAATGTCGGTGATCTCGATCGCTGGGTTGCTGGGCACTGGGTGCTGGACGTCGCGCCCGACGAGTTCGGTGGGCCAGGTGGTACCGGGGTAGACGCCGGTAGTGCTGGTTTGGAGGTGCAAGGACGATGACAAGTACTCGATATGGAAAAAGGCGCACGACAGCGAGGAGTTCGCCCTCACCAGCGTTTGCATGATCCACATGTGGGACATCGATGGCAAACCCGGCGGTGACGACAACTCCCCTGCGATGAGGTCGCCGCGCCTGGACTACAGCGACTCAGAGATCTACGACGTCCTGCGTCGCTATCAAGGCCCTGCCGAGCCTGCGTTCTCCGAGGCGAAGAAGCGTCTGGGGCTGTACTACGTGATGGAGAAGTACAACTCCATCTCCCGCAACCTGTGAAATGAGGCGCTCGGTGTCCGGAGACGAACCGTACGCGGGCCATGACCCTGCTGTCGTGATCTTGCTGTCCCTGGCAGGCGTCATCGCGGTCCTGTGGCTCGTCGTGTATGGGGTCAGGCTGTTGCTCCGTGCCCGGACCGCAGGCACAAGAAGTTCTTTCGTGAAGTCCATAGCCTCCCTCGGGTGGGCCGCCGCCGTCGGTATGTACACCTGGGGGCTGCTGCACCTGATCTTCTCCGACGAGACGGAACAGGCTCGCGCATGCCACGCGGCGATCGGTACCGCACGACTCACTGGATACGTACCGACGTTCGTCCCGCTCCACTTCGGATGCCGCACCAGCGGCGGCCATGTCGTCCAAGTGATAGTTCCCGCGTATATCAACCCAGCTGTGCTTGCGCTGGGCGTCTGTGCCCTCATACTCACCGGATTCGCGATCACGCATAGCCAGGAGGAAAGAAAGTGACGACTCCCTTGTCACGGCGCACTGTCCTACGTCGCGCTGCCTTTATCACCGCAGGCGCCGCTGTGGAATCACAACTGCTCGCCACACCCGGGTATGCGGCGGTGATGAACCCTGATCCTGGCATGGTGCGCAAGGAGATCCAGAAGGTGCAAGATCGGAACAGACGGGTGCTGACCGGAGTCCCGGTCAGCAGGTGGTGATGCGGGATGTACTCGCCGAACTTGGCGGAGCTGTCCGCTGGGGTGGCGACGACCGCAAGGTGGACGAAGCCTTGTTCTACATCGATGTCAAGCCCGGCGACGGTCTGTTGACGACCGTGGCGAACAGAATCCGTGACTGGAAGGACGTGCCGGGACAAGGTGCTGGAGCCCCCGTCGACCTGATGGCACGTACCCGGCGGAACGCCGCGGAGGCGTTGAAACAGCGCCAGGAGCAAGCAGCGTGATGACTGGCGATGTAGATCAGAGGGGCTGAGCCTCTCTTGCGCCACATGCCTCCGTGATGGGCGGCAGGCGATCGCCTTCCACAGGGGGAGGGTCCTCCGCGCGGGGCCAATAGGCCACCGCCCAGGCGAGGTTGGCCGCGAAAGTCATGGCGTAGCAGGTCAGGGCACTCAGCCAGGCCGATCCGGGTACCGGCCCCGGCCCGGACAGGAGGCGTATGAGGAGGAGTTGCTGGATCACGGAGTAGGGCAGGGTGATCACGTAGGGGATGAGCAGGTAGCCGGTGAGTTCCAGGCGGCCGGCGAAGCCGATGGCTCCCGGTCTCCAGAGTTCGGGCAGGCGGGTGATGGCGCTCATGTGGCCCTGGGCCCAGCGGGTGCGCTGCCGCAGCAAGCGGCGTGGATCGGTCAGCCCCTGCTGCGATACGAACGCCCCCGTACTGGAGACCACCTTCCAGCCCCCGGCCGCGAGACTGATCCCCAGGTCCAGATCTTCGGTCAGCGACGCCGACCACGGCTCGGGGCCGACGCTGTCGAGGGCCGAGAGGCGGGCGAACTGCGCGTTTCCCGCCATGCTCACGGTGCAGGTGGCGATCCTGCCGAGCTGAGTCAGCGCGCTGAGGCCCCAGAACTCGAAGTCCTGGATCCGCAGCGCCCAGTGGCTTCGCCCCCGGATGCTGACGACCAGCTGGGCACCGCGGCACCATCGGCTCCGCCTCCCCTGAGCCCGACGGCGGCGGGGCCGCCGTCGGGTCCGGCGGTCAGCAGGAGTAGTACTGCGTGACCTGGGACGTCGCCGCGTAGACGCTCGGTTCGAACGCGCCCTGTACGTTCATGTCGTACCACTTGCTCGGCCACATCGTCGGGCTGTCGTACGTCGTGGTCCTGTAGAGCTCCTGGCCGTTCGCGTTCTTCAGGGCGAAGCGTGCGTGCCAGATGTCACCGCTCAGCGTGAAAGTCGTCTGCGTCCTTGCGGTGAAGGTGAGTTTGCCGTCCGAATAGAGCTTCAGCTCGCCGCCGCTCTGGTGGCAGTCGCCTGCGCTCAGGTCGCCCCAGGTCCACCATTTGTAGTCCGCGGTGATGCCTTGCTTGACGGTGCCCGCGGTGGCGGGGCCCGTGTCGGCCGACGCGGTCGGCGCGGCGAATGCCGTGAAGAGGAGCGCTGCCGCCAACAGCTTTTTGAGGGAACGCATGGTGTTCTCCGTTCGGGATGTGTCAGCCCCTCGGAGTGCTCAGCCGGAGCCGAATCCCACGGAGCGGGCCGGCCGGGGTGGCGGACCTGTCTCGTCCCAACTGCCGCCCGTTCCGACGATCGCGAGAAGCTGCGTGCAGGCGCCGTCGGCGTAGACGAAAGCGGTCGCGTCGGTGTCGTTACTGGCGTGGGACGCGCCGCCGTCGAGCGGGAGGCAGCGGTCGTTCGGAGGGTCGGAAAGCCCGTCGAGGGTTCCCGTGTCGAACCTCATGTACGTGAAGGTGCCGCTCGCCGCCCGGGCGTTGGCCGGTACGGCCACGAGCAGCAGCAACGCGCCGCCTGCGGCGAGAGCGGCTCTGCGGAGGTGCATGGCTGTGGTGATTCGTCGGGGCGCGTGCATGTGTGAACGTTCCCTTTCCCTTAATGGGGGTGGAAGGGGAGCGTCCATCTTTTTGGGGAGTTGGGGAAGGGGTGTTGACGTGTGACCACTCGGATGGGCGATTGGGATTATTTATCGGGAGTTCAGGTCACCGTGAATGAGGGCGTGGGAGAAGGAGTGGTATGCGGTTGAATTGAAGTGGAGGGTGGGGCTGTTGGGGTTCTTGGAGTCGCGTATGGCTATGACGGTGGGGGAGAGGGCTATCTCGACGCAGGTCTCGTGGCCGGAGCTGTAGCTGCTCTTCCTGAACGTGATCAAAGGGTCTCCTTGATGATCCTTGCGATGAAAGAGCGATACGCGTCCGGGGGGAAGTGGAGGATGGGGCTATTGGGATTCTTGGAGTCCCGTATGGACATGAAGTCGTCGGCGTGGCATATTTCCACGCAGTTTTCGACGGTGGAGCTGTAGCTGCTCTTCTTGAACGTGTTCAAAGGGTCTCCTTGATGATTTTTGCGATGAAGGAGCGGTACGCCTCAGGAGGGAAGCGCAGCATGGGGCCGTGAGGGATTTTGGAGTCACGTATGGCTATGACGTCATCGGAGTCGGATATCTCCACGCAGTTGTCTCCGCCGTTGCTGTAGCTGCTCGTCCTGAACGTCATCCTCAAGTCCCCTCCCCGGCGATCCTCTGGATGAAGTCGCGGGTCGCATCTGTGTCCAGCGCGCGTGCTCGCAGGTGGTTGAACGCGGCGTCGTATCGCCCGATGTGGGCATCTTCTTCCAGGTAGATGCAGGTCGTCAGCGGCTCTACGGCGATGACCGGTTCACCTGCGTCGAAGTGGAAGACCGTGTACGAGCCGTCGATTCCAGTGTGCGCTCCCGAGTCGAACGGGAGAACCTGCACGTCAATATTCGGCTGCTCCGACATGCTGAGCAGGTGCGCGAGCTGCTTCTGGAGCACCTCGGGGCCGCCCACCTTGCGTCGTAAGCATGCCTCGTCGAGGACGCACCACATGGAGAGAGGCTCCGTCGCGAATTCTTCGGCTGTGCGGTTGTTCAGGACGGCCTGTCGCTTCATGCGGAGTTCGGTAAAAGTCCGCACTTCACGCGAGGTACTCCACTTGCTGCTTCCTTCGATGACGGCGTAGGCGTAGTCGGAGGTCTGCAACAGGCCCGGAACGATCGAAGCCGCGTATACATCGGCACGGGTCGCGATCTCCTCCAACTCGATGAAGTCGGCGAACGGCGCGCGGATTGCATCCTTGTACTGCGTGAACAGGTTCTTCTGTCGGCTGGTGGCCGCAAATTTCGCGATCTTCCTGGTCTCCGCGATCTGTACGGGGTCCGTAACCCCGTACACGTCGAGAAACTTGTCCAGGTCCGGTCGCTGCTTCCCGTGCTCGATCTTGCTCAGCGTCGGTGCTCCGGACAGGCCGAGCAGCTTGGCCGCATCCACCAAGGTCAAGCCGGCTCTCGTGCGCATCGTCTTCAGGATCGAGCCCAGCCGACGGCGCATCAGTGTTGGCGTGGCATCGGACACGTGATCACCTCCTCCGAATCGTGACTCTATCGACAGCAACGTGCCTGCCAGATGCAGCCGTTCACTCAGTCGTGGCAAATTGGGGTAGAAAACTTGCGCCTCAAATATTCAGGTTCCATCGTGGTGTGTGGGCCGAGCTGCAACTACGGCCTCGGCCGGACGAGTTGGGGATGGGGTGCGGTGATGGCGTATCGAAACGGTGTCTTCGTGGTGGACACGCGCGAGGGACGGATCGTGCAGGTGATCGACAGCGTCGGTAAGCGCGTGTTCGTGCGGGCGCCGGGCGGCGGCGCCGAATGGGAAGTGCCCTTCTCTGCCCTGCGGTTGGCGACCCGGGAGGAGCGGGACGAGGCCGGGCTCTGGCCCACCGGGACCTGGTCGCGGAGTCGTTGCCCGGAATGCCCGGTCCTGGAGCGAGCCTGGCGGGAGGCCGCCGCCGGAGGCGACAAGATGAGGGAGGCGACCGTGCTCGTCGCGCTGCGCGGGCATGAGCGGGTGGTGCACATGCTGCTGGGGGTGCGGGCGTGAGCGCGGGAGTGGCGTGCCCGCACAACGGGGGTTGGGTGCACGCCAACGGCCTTGTGCAGTGCCGCAGTTGCGGCGTCCGTCGGTTCGCCGACTACCGTGCCGTACGTCCGCCAGGGCTCGCCGAAGCCGTCACCAGCCCCCGCCCGGAAGCCGCGAACGCGGACCGCGCGGCCGCGCAATGGCTGATGAGGCGCACCCGGCGGCGCCAACCACCCGCATACGACAAGTGGTTGATCTCACCCGTTTGGGTGGACGAAGTGTTGATCAGGTGTAATTAGGGGGCGATATCGGGAAGTTACCCGGCTGTCGGAGCTGTGACCCGGGGAGGGAAGCCGTCGTGGAGCAGGAAGAAGAGCCGTACGAGCCACCGGAGTTGATGGAGGTCGGCGAGTTCGTCGATCTGACGCTGGGCACATCCACCGGGACGTACTTCGAAGGCGGTTACGCCCCCTGGTACGTGCGGCCGAGCTGACCGGGCGATGAGCGGAGAGATGTGGTTCGCGGTCGTTCCCGACGGAGAGTCGGGGGCGGCCGTGGCGGGGGCGTTGCGCCGTCGGGCCGCCGAGGTGATCGACCACCACTCCGGGCGGCCATGGCTGGTGGGGAGCTGGCCGGCCGGGCAGGCGGTGGTGGCCGCGGTGGGCGAGGCGCGGCTGGCGGTGATCGGGCGGTGTCCCGTCACCGCCGAGGCGCTGCGGGTCCGGCTCGGACGGGTGCGGGAGATCGCGGACGTCGAGGGGGCGCTGGCGGGTCTGGAGGGCAGCTTCCACGCGGTCGCCTCCGTCGGTGGCCGGGTGCGGGTGCGGGGGAGTGCCTCGGGGGTGCGGCGGGTGTTCCGCGCCCGGCTGGACGGGGTCACGGTGGCGGCGAGCCGTGCGGACACGCTGGCGCGGGCCCTCGGCTCGGGTGTGGACGAGCGGAGGCTGGCTCTCCACCTGCTGTCGTCCCCACCGCCCTGCCCGCTCGACGCGGGGCCCAGCCTGTGGCGGGGTGTCGAGGCGCTGCCGTCCGGGAGCTCCCTGCTGATCGAGGAGGACGGGCGCGCCGAGGTGCACCAGTGGTGGAATCCTCCGGAACCCCATCTGCCGCTGGCCGAGGGGGCCGTGGAGGTGCGGCGGGCGCTCACGGCGGCCGTGGACTCCTGCACGGCGGACGCCAAGGCCGTGAGCTCGGACCTCTCCGGCGGCATGGATTCCACGAGCCTGTGCTTCCTCGCCGCCCGCGGCCCGGCCCGTCTGGTCACGTTCCGCTGGGAGAGCGTCGACGCGGCGAACGACGACGCGGCCTGGGCGCAGCTGGCGGCCGCCCGGCTGCCGGGCACGGCCGAGCACGTCGTTCCCGAACGGTCGCGCGCACCCCTGTGGTTCAGCGGTCTGACCGACCTCGGGGCGACGGCCGACGAACCGGGCAGCTGGGTGCGGGACGGCACCCGGCTCACCACGCTCGTGGAGCTGATGACCGAGCGGGGTTCGCAGCTGCATCTGTCGGGCGGTGGTGGGGACGAGCTGTTCTGCGCGCTCCCTCCTTACGCGCGCGACCGTTTCCGTCGCCACACGCTGCCCACGCTCAGCCTGGTGCGCAGGCCGCGCGCGCTCCGCCGGTGGCCGCTGTGGTCCCTGTTGCGGGGGCTCGCGGACCGCAGCACGTTCAGCCAGTGGCTCGCCGCCTGGGGCGACGGGCTCACGCAGGGCGCCCGTTCGTCCACGGCCTGGGGGCCGGCCCTGCGCATGCCGCCCTGGGCCACGCCGGACGCGGTCCGGGCCGTGCAGTGCCTCCTGCGCGCGGCGGCCGCCGACGTCCCGGAGCCGCTCGCGGCCCAGCGCGGCCAGCACATCGCGCTGTCCTGCGTGCAGGCGTGTGGGCGCGGCTTCCGGCAGGTCGACCAGGTGACGGCGGCGCAGGGCCTGCCGTACGCCGCGCCCTATCTCGACGACCGCGTGATCGAGGCCGCCCTCTCCGTACGGATCGCCGAGCGCGGCGCCCGCGACCGCTACAAACCCCTGCTCGCCACGGCCATGGCCGACCTCGTGCCGGACACCGTCCTGGCGCGCTCCACCAAGGGCGAGTACAGCGCCGACTTCTACCTCGGCCTCCGCCGCAACAAGGCCGAACTCGCCGAGATCGTCACCGAGTCCCGCCTGGCCCGCGCGGGCCTCCTGGACGCGTCGGCCCTGCGCGCGGGCCTGCGCCACCCCGAACTGTCACCGGAGGTGATGCGCTCCCTCGACAACACCCTGGCCTGCGAGATGTGGCTGCGGTCGGTTCTCGACGGCGGTGGGGCGCCGAGTGGGCCGTAGCGCGCGTCAGTTATCCGCTGACCGTGGTCCCGGTGGGGCTCGGGGGAGCGTGGGTGGCGCCGCGTCGCGCGCCGGGCGTCGCGCGCCTGGTCGCGTTCCGGGCCCGGTCCCGCAGCCAGCCGGTGCGCGCGCCGAGTACGCCGAGGCCGAGGGCCACCAGGTGCCCGGCGTCGGCCAGTTCGTGATCGACGACCCAGGCGACGGTGAGCAGCGCGGTGAGGGCCGGCAGCCCGTAGCGGCGGGCCCGGCGCCCGCCCAGGGCGAGCAGGCAGGAGGCGGTCGCCACCAGCCCGTAGCTGATCCCGACGTCACGCGCCCTGGCCAGGACGCCCGGCAGGTGCGCGAGGTGCATAAGCCACATGGCGCCCTCGGTCAGCAGGGTCGCCACGAGGTGGCCCAGCAGGAACACCCCGAACCCGCGCAGCGTCCCCCACCGCCACTCCGCCAGCCCGAGCACGGCGGCGACGGCGGCGATCCCGAGCAGCACGGGCACCCCGTCGACCACCAGCCCGCTGGTGAACAGCGTCCACCACTTGCCGACTTCGAGGTGGTGGATGTTGCTGCTGTTGTGCCGGATGAACCGGGCCTGCTCGCGTCCCGACTGGCTCGACATCCACGCGGCGGTGGCGAGCAGCACGGCGACGTACGCGTAGGTGGCGGGCAGCCGCCGTAGGGCCTGCCCCATGTTGTTCCCGGCCATCCACTTCACCCCGTATGCCTTCTCGGACCGGGGAACTGTAGTCCAGTGGGCTGTCGTGGCGCGGTAAGGAGGGGTGTGACCTGGGGAAAAGGGTTTGGGGGTGGGGCGCCTGCGGAGCTAGGTTTGGGCGGATAGTTCGATTCGTGGGGTAAAGGGATTCAATGCGCAAGATCATGGGGGGTGCGGTGACCGCCGCGCTCACGGTCGCGGTGCTCAGCGGCTGCTCGTCGGCCGACTCGTCGGCGGAGGACAAGGAGAGCGGCAAGAAGAGCGAGGCGGCGGGGGCTCCTTCTTCTTCCGCACCGGCTCCTTCCGCCGCGTCCTCGTCCGGTTCCTCCTCGGCTCCGAAGGCCAAGGACTCCGGCGAGTGGAAGAAGGCCGACACCAGGATCGGGAACGCCGGAACGGCCTGTGAGCTCCCGGTGTCGTTCATGGCGACGAAGGCGTGGAAGCCGTCGTGCCTCTCCCGCGAGGACGGCGAACTGCTCGGCAAGTTCTCGGGTCACAAGACCTTCCGGGGCGCCCTCGAACTCAGCGCGAAGCCGGCGGGCAACATCGGCTTCATCCGCGTGTGGACCGCGGACGCCATGAACGACAAGACGCCGCGCCAGGTCCTGGAGGCGTTCATGTCCGAGGAGAAGAAGGTCAAGGACCAGGAATACACCGAGACCAAGGCCGGCGAACTGCCCGCGGCCGAGGTCCTCTACAAGGTCGACAGCATCCTCTCGGACGGACCCAAGCAGGAACGCGCCCTCGCGGTGACGACGCCGAAGGGCGTCATGGTCTTCCACCTCGGCGGGTTCGACACGCAGGAGTACCAGGAGATGCTGCCGGCGTACGAGACGGCGAAGAAGACGATGACGCCGGCGAGTTAGGGCGTACCCGGGAGCCTTGCCGCTCGCCCCCGGGCGCTGACTAGGTCGCCGACGCCAGGGTTTGGACGACGGACGCGACGGTCGTGAAGAGGGCGTCGGTGACGCCGCTGTCGTCGGCCGCGTGGTCGGCGGCCAGGGCATGGGCGGGAGCGGCCAGGACGATGGCTCCCAGGGTGAGGGCCGCGATGGTGGCGGCACGGCGGATGATCTTCACAGAGGCACTCCTGAACGGGAACGGTGACCGGTACTCCGGATCGCCAGGCGAGGCTGCCCCACCCGCTGAGCCGTATGCCTCCACCCGGGGGCGCGCGGGGGCCTGCCAGGGCGTGTCCGTCCCATCGGACCGCTCGCCTGCCCGCGAGGCGCTTCCCGGGTGCGTTCCATGGGTGCGGCCTCAGCCGCCGGACGGCCGGCGCCGGCCGTACCCGATCACGGCAGCGTCAGGATGCGCGGGCCCTCGTCCGTGATGGCGACCGTGTGCTCGATGTGGGCCGCCCGGCTGCCGTCCGTCGTGAAGAGGGTCCAGCCGTCGTCGCCCGTGCGGTAGCTGTCGCGGCCGCCCGCCATGAGCATGGGCTCTATCGCCAGGACCAGGCCGTGGCGGAGGGGGAAGCCGCGGCCGGGGCGGCCGCGGTTGGGGACCGGGGGGTCCTCGTGCATGGCACGGCCGATGCCGTGCCCGCCGAAGTCGGCGGGCATGCCGCAGCGGGCCGCCTGGGCGACCGTGCCGATGGCGTGCGCGATGTCGCCCATGCGGTTGCCGGGGACGGCGGCGGCTATGCCGGCGTCGAGGGCCCGCTGGGTGGCGTCGATCAGTTCGAGGTCGCCGGGCCGGGGCGTGCCGACCGTGAAGGTGATCGCGGCGTCGCCCGTCCACCCGTCGAGCCGCGCGCCGCAGTCGATACTGACCAGGTCGCCGTCCCGCAGCCGGTAGTCCGTGGGGACGCCGTGCACGACCGCGTCGTTCACCGACGCGCAGATCACCGCCGGGAAGGGGGTGGGCGCGAACGACGGCCGGTAGCCGAGGAAGGGCGAGTCCGCCCCGGCCTCGCGCAGGACCGCGCGGGCCGCTCCGTCCAGCTCGCGCAGGGACACCCCGACGCCCGCCGCCTTCCGCACGGCGGCCAGCGCGTGGGCCACGACGCGCCCCGCCTCGCGCATGGCGTCCAGCGCCTCGTCGGTCTTGATCTCCACCATGTCCGTGCGGCTCCTCGTTCTGTGGGGTCTTTGCCGTCTCGGCTGTCGCTGCCGTCTCGTCGTTCCTGACGAAGCGTTATTTCTATACCGGTATTAGTATCACGGTCATGGTGAGAACTCCTTTGACTCCCTGGGAACGCGAACGCGGCGAACGCTTCGGCGCGCTCCTGCGCCGTACGCGCGGCGACCGCAGCATGGTGGAGATCGCCGCGGCGGCGGGCGTCTCCGCGGAAACCCTCCGCAAGATCGAAACCGGCCGCGCGCCGACCCCGGCCTTCTTCACGGTGGTGGCCCTGGCCGCGGCGCTCGACGTATCCCTCGACGAGCTGGCGGCGGCGTCGGTCCCGGAGGAGGAGTGGGAGGCGCTCTCGGCTTGAGGGGGGTGTGTCTCCCCCGGCTACCGTTGGGAGGTGCCCCCAGCGGCGGGCTTTTCCGCTGGCCCGCTGCTTCCTGGCTGCGTCTGATGTGGGGCTCCGCCACGTGGGGGGGGCGCTGCCCCAGCCCCGAGCTGCGGGCCCGTCAGCGCCTGCGGCGGGCTCTTTCCCCCACCCCGCCCCTTCCCGGCTGCATCTGATCTGCGGCTCCGCCGTGTGGGGGGCGCTGCCCCAGCCCCCGAGCTGCGGGCCAGTTTGGCGTCTGCGGCGGGGCGCCCTTCGGGCGCGTCCTCAAACGCCGGACGGGCTGAAAGAACGGCGCACCCGGCGAAAAAGAGAGACGCCCCCCGACGGTCTACGCACCCACCGGCCGTGAACGTACCCACCGGCGGAGGGGGTGGGGCCGGAGGGTGAGGTTCTGGAACGCGGTGCGTTGTCACGGCACTCAATGCGTATGGCAGTGCCATGCACCGCGTTCCAGGTCCTCAGCCCGGAGGTCACACCCCCGGTCCAGCCACAACCCAGCCCGGCCGGCGTTTGAGGCCGCCCGCCGCAGGCGCAACGAGCCCGCAGGCGCAACGAACCGCAGGCAAAGGCGCACCCGCATACAAAGGCGCACCCGCATACAAAGGCGCACGCCTCACCCCGCCGCACAAACCACATCCCCCGCCCGATCCCCCCGCACCAAGAACCTCGTCACCGCCGCATCCCCACACGCATTGCCGCCGTCCAGATAGACCCCATGCCCACCCCCGTCCACCGTCACCATCCGAGCCCGCCCGCCGAAGGCGGCCCGCATCTTCAGGGCGCCCGCGTACGGCGTCGCGGGATCGCGCAGGTTCTGGATCATCAGGACGTTGGACGGGCCGTCCGGTGTGATGCGGGTCGGCTTCTCGGTCGGTGGGGTCTTCCAGAAGGAGCAGGGGGTGATGCCCGCCGGCATGCCCGCCGTGAGGGGGTGCCGGGCGCGGTCCGCGGCGACGGCGCGGGTGTAGGCGGCGACCGAACGGGGCCAGTTGGCGACGTCGTTGCACAGGACGCCGGTGGCGACGGCGGCGTCGGCCTGGGAGAGGGGCTTCGGCATCGGGTCGGGGACGGTGAGGGGGCCGGTGCCGCGGGCGGCGCGGATGAGGTCGGCGAGCTTCGGGAACGCCGCGTCGGAGTAGAGGCTGTTCTGCATGACCTGCCGCAGGAGGTTCCCGGTCAGCTCATGACCCGTGTCGGCGAACTTCCGTGGCGTACGGTCGAGTTCGGCAGCCAGCGCGAGGAACATCGGCCGTACGTCCGCCGCCTTCGCGGCCAGCCGGTCCGCGCCGCGCGCGGGGTCGGACGCCCAGGCGGCGAAGTCGGGGAAGCGGTCGTCGGCGCCGCGGGACATGTTCGCGAGCCAGCCGCGCTCCACCCGCTCCGGGTCGGGGTCGCCGCTGCTGTCGAGGACCCAGCGGTCGGTGTGCCGGGGGTACTTCTGCGCGTAGACGGCGCCCACGTACGTACCGTAAGAGACGCCCCAGGCCGACAGCTTCTCCTCGCCCAGGGCCTGGCGGAAGCGGTCGATGTCGCGGACCTCGTTGGCGGTGGAGAGGCTGCGCACGAGCGCGCCGCCGTTGCGGGCGCACGCGTCGGCGATTCGGCGGGCGCGGGCGACGGTGGCGCTGATGTCCCCGTCGCTGCCGGGCCAGGGGCGGAAGTCGACCAGCCGCCGGTCGTCCTCGGGGATGCCGCAGTCGGCCTGGGTGCTGTCGCCGGTGCCGCGCGGGTCGAGGCTGACGATGTCGTACGCGCCACCGGTCTCCGTACGCAGCCGCTTGCCCGTCCCGGCCAGCCACGCACGCCCCGAGCCGCCGGGGCCGCCGGGTATCAGGAGCAGGGTGCCGCGCCGCGCCTGCGGGTGGTCGCTGCGCAGGCGGGACACGGCGATGTCGGCGGTCGGGCCGTCGGGGTCGCTGTAGTCCAGCGGCACTTGAAGGGTGGCGCACTCGCGGCCGTCCTTCTCCGCGCAGGGCTGCCAGGCGAGTTGCGGGGCCTGCGCGGCGGCGTGGGCGGGAGCGGTCAGCGTGGCGGCCAGGGCGGTCGCGGAGAGCGTGGTCAGGAGAGCCTTACGGGTCATCGGTCGCATGGGGGGAAGCCTGCTGCGCGGGAGGGGACTTGCCCATCCGGCCAGCCATTCCCCTAAGGGTGGGGAGAGCCCCAGGAGACCCCCCTGCGCCGATTCCATGTCCGATGGGTGCACATTCAACTCACTTGCCAGTAGCTTGTGTTCGAACGGGGGAAGGGGAACACATCATGGAACGGACACCCTCCGGGCTCACCGGAACAGTTCGTGCGCTGGCCGCGGGTGACGTCACCTCGCGCGCGCTCGTGGAGGAGGCCCTGCGGCGGATCGAGGAGACACAACCCGTACTGAACGCCTTCCGGCGCTTACGGGCCGAGGCCGCGCTCGCCGAGGCCGACGCGGCGGACCGGCGGCTGGCCGCGGGGGAGCGGGCCCCGCTGCTGGGCGTGCCGCTGGCGGTGAAGGACGACATGGACGTGGCCGGGCTGCCGACGGCGTTCGGCTGCGCGGGCCGCTTCCCGCCGCGGGCCGCGGACAGCGAGGCCGTACGCAGGCTGCGCGCGGCGGGCGCGGTGATCGTGGGCAAGACGAACGCTCCGGAACTGGGCCAGTTCCCCGTCACGGAGGGCCCCGCCTTCGGCGCCACCCGCAACCCGTGGAACACGCGGCACACACCCGGCGGTTCGTCCGGCGGGGCCGCGGCGGCCGTCGCCGCGGGCCTGGTGCCGGCCGCGCTGGGCTCGGACGGCGCCGGATCCCTGCGCATCCCGGCGGCCTGGACGCACCTGATCGGCATCAAGCCGCAGCGCGGCCGGGTCTCGACCTGGCCGGAACCGGAGGCGTTCCACGGCATCACCAGCCACGGCCCGCTGGCCCGTACGGTCGCGGACGCGGCGCTGCTGCTGCACGTGGTGAGCGGCTCGCACCGCGGTGACCTGCACCGGCCGCCCTCCGTCGGGCTGCTCGCGGCGGCGGGACGGGAGCCGCGGCGGCTGCGGATCGCGCTGTCCTTCCGGCCCGCGTACGCGGTGGCACGGCAGTGGCTCGACCCGGCCGTACGGGAGGCCACGCTGCGGGTCGCCGGGCGGCTGGCGGCGCTGGGGCACGACGTGGTCGAGGAGGACCCGCGCTACGGGCTGGTCGGGCTGAGCTTCGTGCCGCGCTCGATGGCCGGTATCCGCGACTGGGCCAAGCGGGCGCCCGACCGTACGCTGCTCGATCCCCGCACGCACGTGAACGCGCGGAACGGGCTGCTGCTCGGCGGCCCCGTCCTGCGGGCCGCGCGGGCGGCGGAGGGGCCGCTGCGCCGCCGGGTCGGCGAGATCTTCGGGCGCTTCGACGTGGTCCTGACGCCGACGACGGCCGTGCCGCCGCCACGGATCGGCGCGCTGGACGGCCTCTCCAGCCGGGAGACGGACGCACGGACGATCGCGGCGTGCCCGTACGCCTGGCCGTGGAACGTCCTGGGGTGGCCGGGGGTGAGCGTGCCTGCGGGGTTCACGGCCGACGGGCTGCCGCTGGGGGCGCAACTGCTCGGCCCGGCCTCCGGCGAACCGCTGCTCATCTCGCTGGCCGCGCAACTGGAGGCGGACCAGCGGTGGTTCGAGCGATGGCCGCCGGGGGCGGGGGCGCTCCGGGCGGTGCGGGAGGGGGCGTCCTGAGGGGGGCCTGTCGGAGGCTGGTCTTGTGCTTCGGGTGCGGGCCCGGTGGGGGCTTCGTTTCCCCTGCCCCGCCCCTTCCCGGCTGCGTCTGATATGCGGCTCCGCCGCGTGGGGGGGCTGCGCCCCAGACCCCGCAACACGCTTCGCGCGTTGTCCTCAAACTCCCCCAGCTACCTCCCCCGGACGGAGTCTGGGGGAGGTAGCTGGGGGAGGCGACGATCCACCGCCGGAAGCCGTGCGCCGGAGACTCAGCCCACCCGCCGTACTCGCCCCTCCCCGCGGTCGTCCGACGTGGCGAACGCGACGGCCCCGGCCAGGAAGCGCCCGACGGCGTCGTCGGTCATCCACGCCATGTGCGGTGTGACCAGCGCGTCCGGGTGGTCGCGCAGGAGGTCGCCGGCGGGCAGCGGCTCGATGTCGAAGACGTCGAGCGCCACCCCGCCGAGGAGCCCGTCGGCGAGGCGCCGGCGCAGCTCGGCCATGTCGATCAGCGACGCGCGTGCGGTGTTGACCAGCAGCGTCCGGGGGCCGAGCAGGGCGAGCCGGCGCGCGTCGACGATCTCCCGGTTCCCCGGTGTGGCCCGCAGGTGCAGGCTCACCGCGTCCGCGCCGCTCAGCAGGGTGTCGAGGGGCATGAGGGCGACTCCGGCCGCGCGGGCCGTGGCCTCGTCCAGGGACGGCGACCAGGCGGCGACCCGCATGCCGATGCCCTGTGCGAGGCGGGCCACCCGGGAGCCGATGCGCCCCCAGCCGACGACCCCCAGCAGTTGCCCGGACAGGTCGCGCCCGGCGGCCGGCCGCCAGCCCCGCGCGGAGCCGACGGCCGTCGGCACCCGGTGGGCCAGCGCGAGCAGCATGGTCAGCGTGAACTCGGCCACGGAGTCCGCGGCGAGGCCCGGGGTCTCGTAGACCGCGATCCCTGCGGACCGGGCCGCCTCGACGTCCACCGCCCGGCCGACCGGCCCCGCGACCACGACCTCGCGGGGCCGCTCCGCCAGCAGCACCCCGGTGTCCAGCGGCCGGCCGCGGAAGAAGTGCACGACGGTACGGGCTCCGCGGATGCGCTCGGCGAGCCGCGACGGAATGGTGCACGGATCGGTGAAGATCTCGATCGCCTCGCTGCCGGGGCAGCGGCGGACGATCTCGGCCAGTCGCGGATACCCCTGGCACTCGGGCATCACAAGGCGTCCCACGGGTGATTCCTCCCCTCCCCGTACGCGTACGGTGCCGCGCGGCGGATCAGCGCGTCGCGAGGCGGACGCGGCAGGTCCACCACCACGTCGACCGGTCGGTCATCCGGCGCCCGGCGACCTCGCGCAGCCGGGTGAGGCCCAGCGCGTCCTCGTCGACACCCTGCTCGCGGAGGGCGGGGATGCCGCCCTGGCTCGCCGCGAAGTCGACGAAGCGGTCGGCGCCGCCGGTCTCCTTCATGTGCAGGCACACCTCGTTGACGTGCCGGAAGAGGCCGCTGTCGCGCAGCCGCCCGAGGTGCTCGCTCTTGGCGAGGAAGGTGGGGCGCAGGCCGCGCTCCCGCTCCAGCGCGGTGTGGGTCGCCTCGAACTCGCGGTAGGCGGCGTCGACCTCGGGGTCGACGGCCGGCGGCCAGTCGAAGTCGAAGGCCGCCAGCACCGCGCCGGGCCGCATGATGCGGGCGATCTCCGGGAAGGCGCGGGCCGGGTCGAACCAGTGCAGGGCGTGGCTCACGGTCACGATGTCCGCGCAGGCGTCCGGCAGCCCGGTCTCCTCGCCGGTCCCCTCGACGACCTTGATACCGCGCCGGGCGGCGACGGCCCGCATCTCGGCCGAGGGCTCCACCCCGGTCACCTCGGGCCAGATGGTGGACGACAGACCGGTGCCGCAGCCGAGGTCGACCACCGACGGGTTCTCGGCCCCGGACCACTGCCGCAGCAGATCCGCCAGCTCCTGGGGCGGCTTCGGACGGACCCGGTCATAGAATTCCGCGAACTTGCCGAAACGCTCCGTGGATTCGGGAATTGAATTCGTCATGAAAATGACGCTAACACAGGCCGTAGGTGGCCCCCGCGTGACGATGGGAATAGTCAAAATTCCGTCAACTGATGCATGGATACGGCTCGTTGAGGAACCCCCGTGGAAATTGGCGGCCGGTGATTTCAGGATTTCGATAATGCCGTGAGGTCAGTCCGACAGGCGCAGCATGGCCTCGTGGTCGGGCGTGCCCGGCGGGGCCTGATAGACGACGAGCCGCTGGCCGTCGCTGCGCGCCACGTCGAAGGCCTCGTACGTCAGGGTCATCAGCCCCACCGCCGGGTGGCGGTGCACCTTGCGCCCGTTGGTGCGCGCCTGCACGTCGTAGCGCTGCCACAATGCGGCGAATTCCGGGCTCTGCGCCGTGAGTTCGTCGACGACCTCGGTGATGTCCGGCGCGCCCGGGTGCACGACGACCGCGGCGCGCAGATGGGCGACGACGCCGTGGGCCACGTCGTCCCAATTCTCGTACAGGGCACGGGCGGTGGGGTGCAGAAAGGCGTAGCGCGCGGTGTTGCGCTCCGGCTCGGGCCAGTCCTCGATGCCGGGGAAGAGGCGGAGGCCTGGCCGGTTGGCGACCAGTAGTCCGCTTGAACGGCTCAGCAGGCAGGCCGGGTAGGGGTGGGCGATGCCGGGCATGCGGCGTACGTCGTCGCGGACCGTGCGGTGCGCCTCGCCCGGCCGGGCCCCGGGCGCCGGTGTGCCGCGCCGCCCGAGCGCCGCGAGGTGGCGCCGCTCGTCCTCGGTGAGGCCGAGGACCCGCGCGATGGCCTCCAGGACCGCGGGGCTGGGCCGTTGCTGCTTGCCCTGCTCCAGGCGCCGGTAGTACTCGATGCTGACGCCCGCGAGGATCGCGACCTCCTCGCGCCGCAGCCCGACGGTGCGCCGGCGGCCCGCCGACGGGGGCAGGCCCGCCTGCTGCGGGGTGACCCGGCCCCGCCGGCTCCGCAGGAAATCGCCCAGTCCGGTTGTGGTCCCCTCCGGCGCATGACCCATAAATGCATTATGCATTGACCGGTGCGGGGGAAGGGGGCCCTGTCAGGGCCCCTCTTGGCCGGGTCTCCCCGCCAACTGTGCTCCGGCGGCAGGCTGGGCGCACCGCGGCGATCCGCGGACCCGGCGACGACGGGGCGCGAGGCCCCCGGAGAGAGGACGGTGGACAGACCATGTCCACTCAGGCTGAACTCACCCGTAGAGGACGGACTCTCGTCCTGGCGGTCTGCTGCACGAGCGTCTTCATCGGCAACCTCAACAACACGGTGCTCAACGTGGCGCTGCCCGCGATGCAGCGCGACCTGCACAGCTCGCTGTCGGGGCTCCAGTGGACCACCGACGCGTATCTCATCGTGCTGGCCGCACTGTTGATGCTCGCAGGATCCGCCGCGGACCGGCTCGGCCGCCGCCGCGTCTTCCGGACCGGCCTGGCCCTCTTCACCCTCGGATCGCTGCTCTGCGGACTGGCGCCCGGCCTGAACTGGCTCATCGGCTTCCGCGTACTCCAGGCGGTCGGCGCCTCGATGCTCAACCCGGTGGCCATGTCCATCATCACCAACACCTTCACCGAACCGCGCGAGCGCGCCAAGGCGATCGGCGTCTGGGGCGCGGTGATGGGCGTGGCGATGGCGCTGGGCCCGATGGTGGGCGGGGCGCTCGTCCAGGGCATCGGCTGGCGGTCGATCTTCTGGATCAACCTGCCGATCGGCCTCGCCGCGCTGATCTGCGCCGCGCGCTACGTGCCCGAGTCGCGCGCACCCCGGCCCCGCCGGGTGGACCCCGTGGGGCAGATCCTGGTCATGGTGCTGCTGGGCAGCCTGACGTACGCCATCATCGAGGGCCCCGGCACCGGCTGGACCGCGCCGCGCACCCTCGCCTGCGCGATCGCCGCGCCGGTCGCGCTCATCGCCCTCGTCGCCTACGAGAAGCGGCGCGTCGAACCCCTCGTGGAACTGCGGGTGTTCCGCAGCGCCGCGTTCAGCGGGGCGAGCGTCATGGCGGTGTGCTCGTTCTTCGTGCTCGGCGGCTTCCTCTTCCTCAACACCCTCTACCTCCAGAACAACCGCGGCATGTCCGCCCTGCACGCCGGCCTCTACATGCTGCCCATGGCCGTCATGAACATCGTCACCTCGCCGCTCTCCGGGCGGCTGACCGCCGGCCGCGGCCCCCGGCTGCCGCTGCTGCTCGCCGGTGCCGCCACCACCGCGGGCGGGGCGCTGCTCGCCGCCGGTGCCGCCTTCACGACCGACGGGCTGCTCTTCACCGCGTACGTCCTGATCGGCATCGGCGCCGGGCTCGCCAACACGCCCATCACCAACGCCGCCATGGCCGGCATGCCCAAGGAGCAGGCGGGGGTGGCCGCGGCGATCGTCTCCACCGGCCGGCAGTTCGGCCAGGCGCTGGGCGTCGCGGTGCTCGGCGCGGTGCTCACCACCGGGCTGCGCGACGGCGGTACGGGCTACGCGCAGGCGGTGCGCCCGGGGTACTGGATCGTCACCGCCTGCGGCGTGGCCATCCTCGTCCTGGCCCTGGTCGCCACGCGCCGCACGGCGCCGCGGGCCGCGGCCGCCGTCCCGGCGGGCGGGTGGCAGCAGCCGGCGCCGGCCGCAGTCACCGAGGCGCGGCGCTGACGAACGGGCGGCGGTGCGCGCGGGTCCGGCGGGGCGGTCGCCCCGCCGGACCCTTTTACAGCACGGCTGGCTGTGGGGTTTTACGGAGCCAGGACGTCCAGCTCCGCCATCGCGCCCGCCGTGATCTCGCGGGTGAGGGCCTCGGCCCGGACCGGGTCGTGTTCGCGCACCGCCTCCGCGACGCGTACGTGCAGGGTCACCGCCGCCGGGTCGGGGTCGGTGAACATCACCTCGTGCCGGGTGCGGCCGGTGAGGACCTCGGCGACGACGTCACCGAGGCGCGCGAACATCTCGTTGCCCGAGGAGCGCAGGATCACGCGGTGGAAGGCGACGTCGTGCACCAGATAGCGGTCCAGCTGCTGGCCGCGCGAGGTGGCGACCATGCCCAGGGCGTGCTCGGTGAGTTCGGCGCACTGCGCCGGGGTGGCGAGGCGGGCGGCGAGACCGGCCGCGACGGGCTCCACGGCCGAGCGCAGCACGGTGAGCGAGCGGAGCTGGCGCGGCCGGTCGGCGCCGGCGAGCCGCCAGCGGATGACCCGCGGGTCGTAGACGTTCCACTCCTCGGTGGGGAGTACGGTCACGCCGACGCGGCGCCGCGAGGTGACCAGCCGCATGGACTCCAGGACGCGGACCGCCTCGCGGATGACCGTGCGCGAGACCTCGAACCGCTCCTCCAGCTCGTCGGTCCGCAGGACCGTGCCCGGTGCGTACTCGCCTGCCGTGATCGCGGGCCCGAGGGATTCCAGCACGCGCGCGTGCAGCCCCTGCCCCTGGTTTTCCATAGGGTCAGCCTACGGTTCGCGAGGACCGGCAATTAAGTATGACTTTTAGGTCACAGGGGCTTGAATACGTCGTACCAATGAGTTTGAGTGGGCCGCGTCGCCGATGGCGTCGAGGTCGCCGAAGACAGCGAGGTAGCGATGCAGGCCCCCCACGCCCCCCACGTCGTGGCCGTCATGGGAGTGTCCGGCACGGGCAAGACCACGATCGGCCCCCTGGTGGCGGACGCCCTCGGCGTCCCCTACGCCGAGGGTGACGACTTCCACCCGGCCGCCAACATCGCCAAGATGTCGTCCGGCGTCCCGCTGGACGACGCCGACCGCGCTCCCTGGCTGGACGCCGTCGGGGCCTGGGCGCACAGCCGCGCCGGGCTGGGCGGTGTCGTCAGCTGCTCCGCCCTCAAGCGGGCCTACCGGGACCGGCTGCGCGCGGCCGCCCCCGGCATCGTCTTCCTCCACCTCAGTGGCGACCGCGCGCTGATCGCCGGGCGGATGGCCGCCCGCAAGGGCCACTTCATGACGGGCCGGCTCCTGGACTCGCAGTTCGCGGCCCTGGAGCCGCTCGAAGCGGACGAGGCGGGCGTCGTCGTGGACGTCGAGCCCGCGCCCGAGGCCGTCGCCGAGCGCGCGACCGCCGCACTGCGGCGGCTGTAGCCCCCCGCATCCCCCTCCCACCCCTTTAGGAAGCCCCGTGAGCACTCTCAGCGTCGAGATGCTGGCCGCGGCCCCCGCCGGACCGATCACTTCGGCGGGTCACGCACAGCTCGGGATCGCCGTAGTCGTCGGCATCGCCGTCATCGTCCTCCTCATCACCCGCCTGAAGCTGCACGCCTTTCTGGCCCTGACCATCGGCTCGCTGCTGCTCGGCGCGACCGCGGGCGCCCCGCTGGACAAGGTCGTCACCAGCTTCACCAACGGGCTCGGCGCGACCGTCGCGGGCGTCGGCGTCCTGATCGCGCTCGGCGCGATCCTGGGCAAGCTGCTCGCCGACTCCGGCGGCGCCGACCAGATCGTGGACACGATCCTCGCCCGCGCGAGCGACCGGACCATGCCCTGGGCGATGGTGCTGATCGCGGGGATCATCGGGCTGCCGCTCTTCTTCGAGGTCGGGATCGTGCTGCTGATCCCCGTGGTGCTGCTGGTCGCCAAGCGCGGCAACTTCTCCCTCATGCGCATCGGCATCCCCGCGCTGGCCGGGCTGTCCGTGATGCACGGCCTGGTGCCGCCGCACCCCGGGCCGCTCGCCGCGATCGACGCCATCGGTGCCAACCTCGGTGTGACCCTGGCCTTCGGCGTGCTCGTCGCCGTGCCGACCGCCGTGATCGCGGGGCCGCTCTTCTCCCGCTTCGCCGCCCGCTGGGTGGACATCGCGCCGCCCGAGAAGCTGATCCCGCAGCGCCCCTCGGAGGAGCTGGAACGCCGCCCCGGCTTCGCCGCCACCGTCGGCACGGTCATGCTGCCCGTCGTACTGATGCTGGCCAAGGCGCTCGTCGACATCGTCGTCGACGACCCGAAGGACCACGTCCAGCGCGTCACCGACGTCATAGGCTCGCCGCTGATCGCCCTGCTCGCCGCCGTGCTCGTGGGCCTGTTCACCCTCGGCCGCGCCGCCGGCTTCGGCCGGGACCGGCTGGCCACGACCGTAGAGAAGTCGCTGATCCCCATCGCCGGCATCCTGCTGATCGTCGGCGCGGGCGGCGGCTTCAAGCAGACCCTGATCGACGTCGGCGTCGGCCGCATGATCCTCGACATCTCCCAGGACTGGTCCGTCCCCGCGCTCCTGCTGGCCTGGCTGATCGCGGTCGGCATCCGCCTCGCGACGGGCTCGGCGACCGTCGCCACGATCTCGGCCGCGGGCCTGGTCACCCCGCTCGCCGCCGACATGAGCACCACCCACACGGCCCTCCTGGTCCTGGCCGTCGGCGCGGGCTCGCTCTTCTTCAGCCATGTGAACGACGCGGGCTTCTGGATGGTGAAGGAGTACTTCGGCATGGACGTCGGCCAGACGATCAAGACGTGGTCACTGATGGAGACGGTGATCTCGGTGGTGTCCCTGGGATTCGTGCTGCTGCTGTCGTTGGTGGTGTAGGGGCCGACGCGATTCCTCAACGCGCAGCGGCGACCGCCCTGTTAGACCGGGCTGCCCTGCGGCCGCTGGAGCCCCTGCCTTCGGGCGGGGGCTGTCGCATGTTCCCTTCCTGCGAGGGGCGGCGGTCAGATGGCGTCGTCGAGGAATCGGAACAGCACTGCGGCCTCCGCGCGGAGCTCGGTGGCCCGGTCGGTGTGTGCGAGGGACGTCAACTCCGCTGCCGCGTCGAGCCGTTCCTTCGCCTCGGCTCGTACGATGTCCACGATGTTGTGCTCGTTGAGCTCACGGCGCGCGACTTCGGCGGCACCGGCGCCGACAGGTGAATGCTCCAGGGCCACACCGCGCAGTTCCGATTCGGCCACGGGCACCGCCTCGGCGTTGTCCAGCGCGGCGAGAGCCGAGCGCAGGACCCTCACCGTGACCTTGTCACGGGCGCGCATTGCTTCCGGCAGCGCTTGACGCATACGAACACGCAACGACATACGGGTGATCGTAGGACAGGCGGGGCCGGCCCTACAACGAGATATCCGCGTACCGCCGGGCGCGGCGGGCCCTGTGCCTACTCGCTCTGTGACAGCCGCACCTACGCAGAAGGGCGCCGCCTTTTCCCGACCCGATGAAGGACCCGGTGCGGGAGCGTCGGTGGGAGGGACATAGGCTCCGATCATGGAGGGGCACGAAGCGCTTCGGCGCCGTATTCGTATGTGGTTGGTCGTCTTCATCGTCGGCCTGGTGCTGAGTGGGCTGACCGCTTTTCCGCTGGTCACCGAAATCCGTTGGCTGGACGAACTGTTGCGGTCCGGCGGATCGCCGGTGCCCGGGCAGTTGCCGGGGCTGGTGGACTGGGTCGGCAGGGCGCGCGAGGGGCTGGAGGCGACCGACGCGAAATATCCGTTCGTGCTGTACGGAACGGACTGGCTGGCCTTCGCCCACCTGGTCATCGCGGTCGCCTTCTACGGCCCCTACCGTGACCCGGTCCGCAATATCTGGGTCATCGAATTCGGAATGATCGCGTGTGCCGCCATCGTCCCGCTGGCCCTGATCTGCGGGACGGTCCGGGGAATTCCGTTCTACTGGCAGCTGATCGACATGTCGTTCGGATTCTTCGGGGTGATCCCGCTGCTGATCCTCCGGCGCATGATCAAGCGGCTGGAGGCGTACGAACTCGCGGCGTAGCCGCAGGTGTGGCCGGCCCCCGTGCGGGGGCCGGCCACCGGGGGATCAGTGGGCGGTGCCCGACGACCAGATCGCCTGGCTGCCGTCGTAGATCACGACGTTGCCGTCGTCCTGGACGGCCAGGCGTGAACCCGGGTGGCCCGCGGTGCGGGAGTTCCACACCGCGCGGCCCGAGCGGGTGTAGACGACGAAGTTGCCGTCCGTCTGGAACTGGGCCGTCCAGCCCTGGCCGACGGTGCCCGTGGACCAGCGGGCGCGGCCGAACTCGTCGTAGATGACGAGGTTGCCGTCGGACTGCATGACCAGCAGGGCCGTGTCGGAGCTCACCGACTGGTCGTGGCCCAGGGCGAACGGCGCGTAGAGCGTCTGGCTCGCTCTGATCCCCGCCTCCGCCGCCTGTCTGGCGACGCCCGACGAGGCGTGTTCCGAACGGGCGTGTTCCGAAGAGGCGTGGCCCGTAGAGGCGTGGTTCGAAGGGGCCGCGCTCGCCTGCCCGGCGAGTGTCATGGCGGCGAGTGCGGAGGCTGCGAGAAGTGTGGCGGCTTTCTTCCTCACCGGAGAACTCCTTGCGTCAGGTGGTTCCTCCAAGCCGTGCCCGACCGGGCACCGCACCCGGACTCTGGCAGCAAGGCCGCGGCGGAAGGATCCACCGTGCACGCCAATGACGTGTTCGTGGCACTGTTTGGCCGGAAACGTTCAGGTTCCGCTCTCGGCTCGACCCTGCGCGGAGCCGGACTCGACGCCCCGGCCCAGCAGCGTCTCGCACGTCTTGCGGCAGTCGGCCGTGGTGAAGATGAGCCGGCCACCCACTGCGGCGCGGCTCACGCCGCCATCACACCACGGTTCCCGTGAGCCCTTCGGCCAGATCGCGCAGCAGGGTCAGCGCCGCCCTGACGGAGGGGCGGCTGCCCGCCTGCCGACGCCACACCGCGTAGATCCGGCGGCCCGGAGCGGGGTGCAGGGGAATGGCGCGCACATTGTGGGGGAGCGGGCCCCGGCCGAGCCTGGGGACGAGTGCCGCTCCGACTCCCGCGGAAAGAAGCGCTATTTGCGACTGGAATTCCTCCACGTGATAGGCGACATCGACCGGCAGCCCCCGGTCGGTGAAGGTGCGTTCCAGCCAGCTGTGACACATGGCTCCGGGGGAATGGCTGATCCAGCGCAGGCCCATCAGGTCGCCCACCTCCAACAGGGGGCGGTCGGCGAGTGGGTGGTCCGCGTGCAGGAGGACGTCACCGACGTCCTCTCCGATCTCGTAGGTCGCCAGCCCGCCGGGGACCATCAGGGGAACGTTGTGCCAGTCGTGCACGATCGCCATGTCGATCTCCCCTTCGGCGACCAGACTCAGCGCACTGGTCGGATCGGCCTCCAGCAGACGGCAGTCGAGCCCCTGGTGCAGACGGCCGAGCTCGGCCAGCATGGGCGGGATCAAAGACCGGCAGGCAGTCGGGAAAGCCGCCAACTTCATTGTTCCGAACGGCACTTGCCGCTGGGTCTCCAGCCTCGATTCCGCCTGTTCCAGCAAGGCGATGACCTGACGCGCGGCCTCCACCAGGGATTCGGCGGCCGGGGTGAGGGTCACATGCCTGGCGTGCCTTTCCAGCAGGGCCGTGTGTGTTTCGCGTTCCAGCTTGGCGATCTGTTGCGAGACGGCCGACGGGGTGAAGCCGAGGGCCGCGGCGGCGCCGGTGATGGAGCCGTGGACCGCTACCGCGTGAAGGGCCCGCAGCCTGTTGATGTCGAGCATGAAGCCACACTAAAGCATGCCGTTCATGAAGTTTTACGGTACACCGAGCTTTTTTAGCCGAACCCCTGTAGTAGCGTGACGCCCAGGAATTCCAGTGGTCGGCAGTATGCGCCATTTCCGCACAAGTATCGACCCTCCCTCAAGCAATTTAGGAAGCACCGGTGGAGCACGCAGAAAACGGCCCGACGGCAATTATCGTCGACGGTTATGCGACAGGGAATTACCTTCCTGCGGCATTCAAGCGACACGGGGCACAGGTCCTCCATGTGTTCAGCAACAGGTCGGTTCGTAACGCGCTGGCGGTGCCGGATCTCTCCCCGTACGTCACGTCGCTCGACGCCGACGACGAGGAGGTGCTGCTCAAGGAGCTGCGCCAGTGGTCGCCGGTGTGCGTCGCGACCGGCAGCGAGATGGGCGTCGAGCTGTCCGACCGCCTGAGCGAGCTCCTGGGGCTGGAAGGAAACGGCACCGAGCACTCCGCGGCCCGGCGCGACAAGTTCGAGATGCTCGAGACGCTGCGCCGCGCCGGCATCCCCTGCGCCCGGCAGCTCAAGAGCGCCGACCCCCGGGAACTCGCCGACTGGGCCGACGAGCTGGACTCCTACCCCGTCGTGGTGAAGCCGATCAGTTCCACGGGATCGGACGGCGTGACCTTCTGCGCCGACCGGTCGGCGGTCCTGGCCGCCGCGCAGAGCATTCAGGCCTCCGCGGACCTCTTCGGCCGGCATAACGCCGAAGTCCTGGTGCAGCAGCGCATGGACGGCACCGAGTACATCGTGGACGCGGTGAGCTGCCGGGGCGAGCGTTTCCTCACCGGTGTGTGGCGCTACGAGAAGCGCATGCTGGAATCGGGCCGCCGGATCTACGACAAGGACGTCCTGCTCTCTCCCGAAGACCCCCTGGTCGAGGAACTCAAGTCCTACGTCTACACGGTGCTCGACGCGCTCCGCATCGATTTCGGCGCGGCGCATGCCGAGGTCATGATGACCGACGACGGTCCGATGCTGGTCGAGGTCGCCGCGCGCACCAACGGCAACTCCCACCCGGAGTTCCACGACTCGTGCATGGACGCCAACCAGGCCGATCTCGTCGCCCTCGCGGCAGTGCACCCCGATGAATTCCTGCGGAAATACGCCGGGCGTACCTACCGGAAGCTGGCGGAGGCCGTGGTGCACAATGCCATGACCTCCCTGAGCGGAAAAATCGCCGGTTTCGACGCGGACGCGGTAGCGGCCATCAGCTCCCTCGATTCGGTTTTCAAGGTCATTGTGAAGCCGTCCGCGGGGGATCAGCTCATTCCCACCCAGGATCTCTCCAGCAGCCCCCTGCGGATCTTTATGTCCCACCAGTCCCGCGACAGCATCCTGGACGACTACGAGCGAATCCAGCAGATTAAGGACCGGATATTTCTACTCTCGTGACGCCGGAGTCGCCCTCGGCCACCGGCAAAAGGCCTCTGCTGGCTCTCATGGGCACCAGGCTGGTGTCGTTCATCGGCGTCGCGGCCTATTTCATCCTGAGCTCGTGGCTGGCGCTGCAGTGCGGCGCCGGCACGCGGGGCCAGGCGCTCCTGGCCGGGGCGCTCGCCCTCCCCTCCCTGGCCCTCGGCCTCTACGGAGGGGTGCTGATCGACCGCTGGGAGCGGCGGACGCTCGCCCAGTGCGCCGAGCTGCTCAGGGCGGCGGCGGCGGGCGGGCTCGCCCTGTTCGCCTCGACCGGCGAGCTGAAGATGTGGCACCTGTTCGTCACCACCTTGATCATCGGTGTCGGGAACGCCATCACGCTCCCTTGCTACGGCGCGCTCCTGCCGGCCGTCTCCGTGGACGACCGGCTGGTCCGCACCAACGCGCAGTGGCAGATCATGACGCAGATCGGCACCATCGCCGGGGCGCTCATCGGCGGAGTTCTCGTCGACGCCCAGGGGGGTTCCGCGCTCTGGATGCCGGCAGTGGCATACCTGGGAGCGGCGGCACTGCTCTTCCTCGTCCCCGCGGTCAAGCCCGCGCGCAGGGAGGCGAAGGGCGGCCTGGTGGCCGAGTTCCGGTCGGCCTTCACGATCCTCAAGACGGACCGGAAGCTGCTGCTGGTGACCGCGTTCTCCGTGGCCCCGGTGGGCTTCCTGGCCGCCGCCAACACCCTGCTCGCCCCGTTCGCCCAGAACGACCTCGGCACCGACGCCGCGGGGTTCGGGGTGCTGGACAGCGCCTGGGGCATCGGAGCCCTGGTGGCCGGTGCGCTGGTCTCCCGGATGTTCGGTGAGCGAAACTATACGAATCTGTCCAAAGCACTGCTGCTCACAGGGCTGTTCGCGGTCCTGTTCGCGCTCGCTCCCGGCTTCCGCTCGGGACTCGCCGCCGGGGTGCTGCTGGGCCTCTTCCTCAGCTGCGCCAACATCATGTTCCCGGCGTTCGTCCAGCGCGACGCCCCCGCGGCCGACCTGGGGAAGATACTCAGCACGGTTTTCGCGGCGTCCTCCGCGGTGCAGCTCTTCTTCGTCGCCTGGGTCGGCATCGCCGGGACCTCGGTATCGGCCCGCGTCATCCTGCTCGTACTCGCCGTCCTCATGACGGCCATGGGCGCGCTGCTGCACTGGCTGATCCGCGACCCGGGCGCGACCTCCCCCGTCACCGACTGACACCCGTTCCGATACCCGTTCCACGCGCCGTCACGGCGCTCACCAGTGGGCTCGCAACCGCGTGGGAACCCTCTGCGGTTCCCACCGCCCATGGGCTCACCTTTGCACGAGAAAAGAACCACCATGTCACAGAGCGCCTCCACGTTCACTGCTGTACCGCAGGAAATCGACCACTCCCTCGCACTTGAACAGCTCCGTGAGGTGCTGTCCAAGGAGAACTACGAAGGAGCGGTCAAGTGCGGCATGCGGCTGTACAACGCGCTCCCGGACCGGGTGAACCTGAGCCGCAACGTCGTGATGGTCGCCTACGGCGGCGGCAAGGACAGCTCCTACACGCTGGCCTTCGTCCGGACCATGCAGCTCATCATCTCCCAGATCCACGGTTCGACGTTCCGCATGCGCGTGGCGACCAACCGGCACGCGGGAATGCCGCAGGCCGTGATGGACAACATCGACCGCGCCTATCAGGCTCTCCATCTCTACAACGACCCCAGCGCGGAACTCCTCCTGATCGACGGTCAGCTGGTGCGTGAATTCGACGCGAACCTGCCGCAGACCACCGATGTCGTGGACCGGAACCGCACCGACATCCTCATGACCGGTCACCGCACCGCGGCCGACGCCCGGCCGACCTTCTGCAACGCCTGCAACCTCAGCATGGTCAACGCTTTCGGCCTTGCGGCGGGTTACAACGGCGGAGTCGACCTCATCATCACCGGTGACTCGCAGCAGGAACAGCGCGACTACTACCTGTGGGTCTCGCGACTCGCCCGCAAGTTCGGCCTGCAGGCGCCGCGCGGAATGCGCACCAGCTTCCAGGGATTCCTCGCCTCGCTCAACAACATTTCCCAGGCGTACTTCACCGACATCCACGGTGACCAGGCCGACGACGTGATCGCCGAGCACTCCATCACCACGGATGTGCGCACCGGCCTGGAGTTCTTCTCCATCTACGACGACACCGCCTATGCCTCCGGTGACCACTGGGAGCTGCTGACGGAGTACCTGGGCTTCCGCTTCGACGACATCGCCTTCAGCTTCACGGAGTCCGACTGCGGAAATCCCGCGCTCATGGCACACCTGCGTGCCCTCAAGTGCGAGCGGCGCTACGGCCAGACGTACGCCGAGGGCCTCGCCGAGTACGTCGAATTCGCGATATCGCTCATGCACAAGAAGGAATTCCCGCCGCAGCTCGTCGACATCATGCGCGAGCGGTACTCCGGTGAGGGGACCGCCGAGCGCATGCGCACGGCCATGAACGGCTACGCGGCCGAGGCGTACGGAGTCACCGAGGGCCAGCTCGTCGCCATGGTCTACGCCCCGTTCACCGAGAAGGGCCTGGGGCTGGACGACTATCTGGAGCGCGAGCAGCCGGAGCTGGTCGAGAGCACGTCGCTCATCCACCGCCTCCTGGGCGGCAGCCTGGAGCCGGCCGAGCCGGACGAGAAGGCGATGGCCGCCCGGCTGGAGGAGACGACCGGCCTCGAACTGAGCCAGCTCCGCGTGCTCTACGGCAGCTCCCTGCGGCTGCCCTCCACGGAGTCCAAGGGCCTCGAACTGATCGATGCCATTCTCGACGGCGACCCGCACAAGGCCGTGGTCCAGACCCGGCAGACCCCCGACGGTCCGCTGGTCTCCGAGCTCCTCTCGGGCCGCTGACGTGGAAACCGTTGCCACCGGTACCGACTTCGTCCAGCTGGGCGCGACCCGGGACGGGCTCGACCCCTACCTCGACTGCGCCCGTCGGCGTTCGCTCCGTGCCGTACTGGTCGAGACACCCGCGTATCTGCGCTGGCGGGAGCTGCTCGGCCGCCGGCCGTTCGACCTGGAGATCGCGGTCGAGGAGCCGCAGGACCCCGAGCAGGTGCGCGAGGCACTCGCCGCCGCCGGGGTGCGGCCGGCCCTGCTGCTGGCGGGGTTCGAGCGCTACGTCTACACCGGCTTCGCCCTGGCGCGCTCGCTGCGCGCCCTGCCCTGGCCCTCGGCGGGAGAGGACTTCCGGCCGCTGGACAAGCAGGAGCTGCGCACCGCCGTCCGCCGTGTCGCCGGGCACCTCGCCCAGCCGCGTCAGCTGCTCCTGGGGGCGGAGACCGACGGGGAGACCGAGGAGATCGGCTACCCGCAGGTGATCAAGCCGGTCGACGGGGGCGGAGGGCTCGGCGTCCTCCTCGTCCGGAGCGCGGACCGGCGGCCGGCCGCGCTGAAGTACATCGAGAGCCTGGCCAATTACGGCGGCGGCGAGTTCGCCGGGGTCGTCACGGAAGAGTTCGTCGAGGGGCCGGAAGTCTCCCTGCAGGGTGTGGCCCACGCCGGGCGGCCGACGCTGCTGAGCGTCTGCGAGAAGCTCACCGCGATAGAGGACATTCCCGACGCGCCCGACCTGGCGGGCTTCCGCGAGGTCGGACACATCGCCCGGCACGGCAGCACCGTCAGCCCGGAACTCCTGGACCTCGCGCGGTCCTGCCTCGACGCCACCGGCTACCGCGAGGGTCCCTTCCACATCGACGCCATCCTGGGCCCGGACGGACCCGTGCTGGTCGAGATGGGATTCCGGCTCTCCGGCGGCGGCCTGGTCGCCCTGATCGAGCGGGCGACCGGCGCCGACTGGGCGGAACTGGCCTTCCGCACCCACCTGGACGGCGCGGATCCGCACAACGAGGTCCAGCCGGACAGGGCGAGGAGCGTCGGCCAGATCCGGGCCGTCTCGGAGGACCAGCTGACCGCCGCCACCGCACTCGCCCCCGCCGGGTGCTCGGTGGAGACCGTCCCCGCCGGGCCCGCGCCTTCCCTCGCGGAGCTGACCGCCGACGAGCTCACCGTTCTCGCGTCGGACATCACGCGCCACAGCGGATCCGTCGGACGCGTCCTTGTCACCAGCGCGCAGGACGGCGACGTCCGCTCCGCGCTCTCCTCACTAGTCGAAAACCGAAGGCGAGACTGACCGATCATGTGCCGACTCATCCTGGCCACAGGGGAGTTCTCCGCGAGCGAGATCCTCGGAGCCGCCGAAGCGATGAGCTGTGGCCGCACCGCCGATCACGACGGCCCCACCCGAGTGCACCCCAACGGATGGGGAGCGCTGTGGCGCAGCCCCGATGCCCCGCACGGCATCGGGATGCACCGGGACGTGCGACCGCTCACGGAAAGCCATCATGAATCCCCGGTGTCGAAGCTCGACACCGACTTCCTCGCCGTTCACGCACGGCACGCGACCCTCGAGAAGAACCACGGGATCCAGTTCACGCACCCGTTGACGCGAGAGGGGGAGACCACCTGGCACTTCATGCACAACGGTTTCCTCCCGACCGTCCACGAGCGCCTCGGGCTGCCGGAGTCGGAATTCGACTCGCGCGAATACTTCGACTACATCGTTCCCGACGGGAGCCGCCGGCTCGACGAGCAGGAGACGCTCGCCCGGCTGGGCGCCATCCCGCCCGGCGGAAGCTCCGGCAACGCGATCGCCGTGAGCCAGGACGTCGCCTACGTCATCCACTGGTCGTCCCCCGGTTCCTCCCCCAGCTACTTCGGGATGTTCCGGCTGCGGACCGACCGCTGCACCGTGATCGCCTCGGAGATCATCCCCGACCTCGCCCCGGCGGGCGACTGGGAGCCCCTCCCGGCCGGAAGCCTCACCGAAATACCTCTCGACCGCGCCTCGCGTCCTTCCCACCAAGGAGAAACCATCTATGTGTGACACCGGCACGTGGGACCGCGTGGTCATCGACGCCACCGCCCAGCAGCCCGACCACGAACTGCTGCGCAAGCTGGTGACCGGAGAGATCCCGGTCGTGGTCCTGCGCAACCTCCTGCCCGCCGACGCGTTCGCCAAGAACCGCGAGCGCGTCGGGGAGCTCTTCGCCAGCGCCTCCACGACGAACTACGCCAACGGCACGCTCACGACGATCGGTCCGTACCTCGCCAAGTACCTGTCCGAGCTGGACACCTACTTCCAGGCGAGCAAGGAGGCGGGGGCGATGCTCGACAGCGTCACCTTCGACCTGGCCGAGCAGGTGCGCGACGGCTTGCGCAAGGCCTTCGGCCTCGGCTCCCTGGAACCGGCCCGCGAGCCCGACGGCCGGGAGTACGCCGCCTCCGTCGTCCGCATCCACGCGGACGGCGTGCGCAACCCGCTGCACAACGACAACATCATGCGCGACGCCGCCGGCACGGGGATCGCGCTGGCCGGCCTCACCTACCAACTGAGCTGCGTCGTCTGCCTCCAGGAGTGCGAAGAGGGCGGCGAACTGCGCATCTACCAGCGGCCCTGGCAGTCCGACGACGAGCAGTTCAAGATCGACGGCGGGCTCGGCTACGACGAGGCCGTGGTGGACGGCCACCCCGGCCACGAGTTCAAGCCCCAGGCCGGCGACGTCTACGTGATCAACCCGATGCAGTACCACTCGATCGAGCGGGTCTTCGGCTCCGACCGGATCACCATGGGGTTCTTCATGGGCTTCACCGGCGAAGAGCTCGACTCCGCGGTGGTGTGGGGATGACCGGGCCGTCGACGGCCTCTTCGGCCGCCACGTCCGGTCCGCAGTCCGCGGCAGCACCCGGCACCGAGCCGGAACCGGCCGCGGAGAAGCTCCTGCGGCTGCTTCAGGAGGGCGACGCCCGCCACCGGCTGATCGAGCACGAGCCGGAGGGCCGCACCGATGTGGTCAGCGCCATCCGGGGCAACAGCCTCGGCCAGGCGGCCAAATGCATCGTGGTGCGGGTCAAGAAGACGAAGAAGACCTCGCACTACGTCCTCGCCGTCGTGCCCGGGGACACGCGACTGGACCTCGACCGGATCGCCGAGCTGTGCGAAGCCCGCTACGTGTCCTTCGCCGACCAGCCGACCGCCGAGCGCCTGACGGGCTGCGCCACCGGGACCATCGTGCCGTTCGCGTTCGACCCGCGGCTGGAGCTCGTGGTGGACCCCGGGCTGCTGCGGCACCCGGAGATCTTCTTCAACGCCGCGGAGCTCCACCAGTCCCTGGCCCTGGACACCGAGGACTACGTCCGCCTGGCCGCGCCCCGGGTGGAGTCCATCGCCGAGGCGGCCCCGGCGGCCTCCGGAGACTGAGGCACGCGTGACGGGGAGGAGAGCGGCTGGCCTCCGCCCCGCCGTGAAGCTCCAGGACGGTGGCCCGTACGCGACGCGTGCGGGCCACCGCTTCGGTGTCCGCGGCTGTGACCGCGGCCGGGCCCGGCTCCCGCCGGCTCCCGTCGGCTACGCGGGCGTGCGGCAGGCCGGGTGGCCCCAGCCCTTCTCCAGCTTGGTGATGTCTTCCCCCGCCGCGTACGGCGTTCCGCACGGGCAGCGGCCGGAGAACTTCGCCTTGATGGTCCGCGTTCCGCCGCCGGCTCCGCCACGGGGTGCCGACTTCGACCCGGCGGACTTCTTCGCCGTGCGCGCCGGGGTGCTGCGGGCCGGCGCCGGTACGGGCATGGCCTCCGCGCCCAGTGCCGTACCGGCCGGCTGCTGGGTCGCGGCCGCGTCGCTGGCCGCCTGGTCGGCGATCGCGTTGAGGTGATCGCCGTCCTCGCGGTGCGCCGGGACGTAGCGGAACTCCACGTCCCGGCCCGTCAGCAACTCGTCGATCCTCTCGACCAGTTCACGGTTGGCGACCGGCTTGCCTCCCGAGGTCTTCCAGCCGTTGCGCTTCCAGCCGGGCAGCCACTGGGTCACCGCCTTCATGGCGTACTGGGAGTCCATGCGCACCTCCAGGGGCGTCCCGGGCGGGACGGTCTCCAGGAGGTCCTTCAGGGCGGTCAGCTCCGCCACGTTGTTGGTGGCGGTGCCCAGCGGCCCGGCGGCCCAGCTCTGGGGGTGCCCGTGCGGGTCGGCGAGGACCCATCCCCACGCGGCCGGGCCGGGGTTCCCCTTGGACGCGCCGTCGCAGGCGGCAATGATGCGGTCAGACATCCTCCGATCATGCCAGTGCTTGCGCGGGGGGCGGAAAACGAGCGGGTGGGCGAGGCTGGGGGTGCGGTGCGTTGCCGGGTGCGGCGGCTTCCCCAGCCCCGCCCCTTCCCGGCTGCATCTGATCTGCGGCTCCGCCGCGTGGGGGGCGCGTGCCCCAGACCCCCGGCCGCAGGTCCGTTGACGGCCCTTGAACTTGCCGGGGCCCACCTCGACACCGCCGCCGCACTGGACGCCCTCACGGCCTCTGAGGGCCTCATGAAATCCGGTGGCCGCTACGGGGACACTCTCCATCCCGCCGTGGCCGAGGCGCGTCACCAACGAGCGGCAGCGTGGGCGATCATCAAAGCCGTGTTGCCGGACGACGGGGGCAACGTGGATGCCGCATCACTCGGGCAGTCCGCGAACGGCACCGCTCACCGCTCCGCACAGTCCGTGCGCGCCAGTGAGGCAGCCCGTAAACGGTGGGACCGGGCGCGAGCGGCCGAGGCGGCGCTGTGAGGCGCGCACGACGGTCGCGCGGGCCTGACGGGACCACCGCCGCGACAGTCTGCGTCTGCAACGAGACGTACGATGCCTACCGTTGCCCCGCCGACAAACATGAGGTGACGACGTTCCCGGCCTACATCGTGCGCATGTTCCGCGCCGAGGAGTTCGGTGTTCGGTGCTCGTCACTGCGGAATGGCCGCGACGAGTGCCGCTGTCACCCCTCTTGGCGTTGTCCTGGCACGGCCGACCCCGCATGGGCGTCCCTCCTCGCCGCCTTCGACTCGTAGGCGAGGGTCGCGGCTGACTATGGAGCGAAGGGCACCAACTCGCCACGATGTGGCCCTACTTGAAGATCTCCAATTCGTAGCCAACGGCCCGACCCCTACCCCTGTTTGGGGTGGGGTCGGGCCTTTTGTCGTTGCGGCAACACACAGCGCCCGCCACGTAATCACGCTGGGTCAAATACCAGGCCTTCGAATGTCCGGTTCATGGCTTCCAGCCCAAGCCGGCTCGGGCTGGAATGTCACGGAGAGTCATAAGGAAAGCCCCGGTCCGCTGACGGCAGACCGGGGCTCCCGCCCTCGATCCGACTCAACCGGGCCGGGGGCAGGAAGTGGCTACAGGGCCCCGGGCGTGTCCTTGACGCTGGACACGAACGAGGACCAGGAGGCAGCCGAGAAGACCAGCGCGGGCCCATGCGGGTCTTTGCTGTCACGGACGGGAATGACGCCGGGGAAGTCGTCGGACACTTCGACGCAACTCGATTGCGCGTTGCTGTGCTTGGACTTCCGCCACGTCGCACCTTCCAAATCAAGCCTGTTCATGATGCTCCGCCATTTCGAGGATCTGGCGCCGTGACGCGTCAGTGGCTAGTGCCTTGTTTGAGATGTCCTGAAAAGCCTTGTCGTAGCGTCCCACTTCGCTTGGTCTGTCCAAGTAGAGGTCTCCTGTGTAGCCGTCTGAATAGACGGTTGGCGGTTCGGTCTCCTTGCCGCTTCCAGTGAGGGGGAAGCGCAAGATTTGAAACTGGCCCGTCATTACGCCTTGGTGAATCCCGACGCTGAAAGGCACGACCCTGACCGTGATGTTTGGCAGTTTGCTTACCTCTGCCAAGTACAAGAGCTGTCCTGCCATGACGGTATGCCCGCCGACGGCGCGCCTTACTGCTGCCTCGTTGACCAGCACGTTCAACGTGGGGGGCGTGGTTACCCGCGTGAGCAACACGCGGCGCTTGAGGCGTAGTTGTACGCGGCGCTCTATCTCTTGCAGATCCTCGCTGGGGCCGCCCTGCCCTTCTCGGATGATGGCTCGGGCATACTCTTCTGTCTGGAGCACGCCCGGAATTAGTTCCGGCTCGTACCAATCGACACGCGATGCGGCCTCTTCGAGCCCGATGTAGAGGTCAAAACCATCCGGGATCACATCACCGTATGCATGCCACCAACCTTTAGCCTTTGTCTCTTTCGCCAGCCCGACGAGCGCTTCGGTTAGTTCCCTTGAAGCGCCGTAGAGATCACACATGGCTTTGACTTCGACACCGCGCGATGAGACGCGTCCTTGTTCAACCCGCCATAGCGTAGTTGACGAGCGCTCCAATTCCTCCGCTGCCCTCTTCGCGGTAAGTCCTGCCTTCTCGCGCAACTCGCCCAAGATTCGCCCGAGTTGCCGCCTTGGCACTGTTGAACCTGTTGGCCCGTCTGGTTCAGCCACACCCGCCCCTTTCACTTCCGGTGAATGCCTTCCGCTCGCCAAATGAAAACATCTCCACGTGCGGACTGCAATGCACGTCAACTTACTGGAATGGCGCGTCTGAAAGGTTGCAGACAGCGCGTTGCAGGAGCATTCTGAGGGCTCCCAACCGGGGCCATGTGCCCTACATGGCCCGGGAGATGAGGAGACGTGTATATGAACTCCCCACCCCAACGAGGGACTTCAATCCGGACTGTGCGGCTGACGGACGTGCAGACCGGAACTGGTAAGGGTCTACTGGTCTCGCTGCCCCACACGTCCGGCGGTGCCGGTGTCGTCGTCGGAGGCGTCACGGACCGGTGCCCCACGTGCGTCAGGCTGCGGAACAGGCGCCACGCGGCATGGCGGGCCGGAGACTTCGCGGCCGAACTCCGCGCGCGTCAGGAGTGGTTCGACCACTATGACCAGGAGCACACCGGACGCTGGGAGGAGGAGGTGGGTCATGTCTGAGCGCCGATTCGTCGTCACCCGCTCCGGCACCGCGCGTTGGGTGCCCGACCCGGGGGACCTGGTCAAGGACGTTGCCAATGACCGCGTGGGAAAGATGGTTGCGTGGGATGGAGCGCTGCACCGGGTCACGCTCTGCCCGGTAGGCGGCGGGGACTTGTGGGACACCACCGACTATCGGCACCCCACAAACGGCGACCGGGTGAGGGCCCGAGCCCTGCTGTGCAACCGAGAACGGCAGGGGTGGTGAGCTGGCGGTGCCGGACGTCCGATCTGTACCTGGACAACGTCAACGCCGCCATCGGCGGGTTGCAGTGGGCGAAGGCTAGCGCGACCCCGCAGCGATCACGGAAGCCGAGGACCGGCTAGCCGGGCACCGCACCGGGTGGGAGAAGCACCGCGCCGAGGTCCACGGCGAGTGATCCGAAGATGGCACAGGGCGCCCCAACTGCCGACCCAGGATGGCCTAGTTATGGGGGCGCTGTTCGTGGCACTGATCGCCCTTTCGGCGTGTGCCGTCATCTGGCTCGCCGTCTACGGCGCCCCCGGGCGCACCTAGACCGCCTGCCCCTCTGCGGCGCTTCCCCCCGAGGCGCTATGCCGATGGCAGAGGGGCAGGCACCAAGGGTTCGTCCGGCTGTACGGGGGACAGTCGGACGACACCAAGCTCCGCCCCGCCGGATGTGGGGGATGCGCCTCTTACCCATCACCTATCCCGGCAGGGGCGGGAACCACGCCCGTCCGGTCGGCTCCTCGGCAGGTCCAGCCGGACGGGTCCCGCACCATCCCGTTAGAGCGGAGGTAGGCAATGCCCGAGAACTGCTCATACTGCAACGGCATGGGAAAGACCATCGTGATCGACCCGAACGACGGAAAGCCGTACGAAGTGATCTGCCAGATGTGCTCAGGGTCGGGCGAAAAGCAACAGTGGGACGCCCAACAGGCCCTACCCCCCGCGCAATCGGCTGTACCGTGCCCCTGACGCACCAGCCCGCAGAAGGGGCAACAGATGAACAGTGCTCCGAACGAGGAAGAACCCGTCGAGTGGACGGACCCGAAACAGGCTCACGTGGTCGAGCACTTCCGCAACGAGGTAGCCGAAGCCGTTCGACAGGGGCGGCGTGGATGCTCGAACTGCAACGGCCTCGGAAAGATCATCATGGTGATAGCCGGGGAGCCGAAGAGCTACCCGTGCTCATGCAGCGCCGCATCCTAGTGCCGTAGGTTGCCCCGCTCGCGCGTTTCTCCCCCGAGGCGTGCGGGCGGGGCTTCCTCCTGTCGGGCGAACGCTTGCCCCTGTGTATCCCAAGGGGTGTACGGTTCCAGCTACCTCCCCCAGACTCCGTCCGGGGGTGCCCCCAGAGGTGCCCCCAACGGGCTGAATTCGCTGGTTACGGTCCGAGGAAGCCGGCCCGTTGGGGGTGTCTCCGGGGTCTCGTCGGGCTTCTCGGGCTAGGGGCGCAGCCATCCCACGTACTCCCGCACGTCCGCCGGGTCGTCCGTGGCCAGGCCGACATAGCCGTCCGGGCGTATCACGAACAGGCCTGTTCCGTACGCCGACTTGGCGTGGCCGTCCGTGTCCACCAGGTCCGCCTCCGGGCCCCCGACGCGGCAGGTGCGCATCCGCGCGGCGGAGGGCAGGCCGGGAGCCTGCCCCGTCAGGTCCAGCAGGGTGAAGTGCGGGCCCCGGAAGGCGTCGAAGAGGCGGACGGGGGCGCCCGCGACGTCGTGGCAGGGGGCGTCCGGTGCGCGGTCGCCCGCGTGGAGGCCGTCCTCGGGCACCTGGCGGCGGCGCTCCTGGGTGAGCGGGCTCTCGCGGTAGGCGATGTTCAGCTGGAGGGTCTCGGAGCCCCGGGGGGTGAGGCCGGAGCCGGCGGCGCGGTCCGCCGCGTTCTGCCGGGTGGACAGGCTCAGCACGTGCGCCGCCACGGGCACCCGCTCGGTGTCGTACGAGTCGAGCACGGTGCCGGGCGCGCCACGCAGCACGGCCTCCAGCTTCCAGCCGAGGTTGTACGCGTCCTGCACGCCGGTGTTGAGCCCCTGGCCGCCCGCCGGGGCGTGGATGTGGGCGGCGTCCCCGGCGAGGAGGACCCGGCCCGTGCGGAACCGCTCCGCCATGGCGGCGTTCGCGCGGAACGCGGAGGACCAGCGGACCTCGCCCACCCGCAGCCCCGGCAGCCCGGTGCGCTCGGCGAGGAGGCGGGTCAGGGCCTCGGGCGTGGCGTCGCGCTCGGGGTCCGGCTCGTGGGCGGTGTCGTTGAACCCGGCGATGAGCTGGAAGGTCTCCACGCCCTCCAGCGGCCGCAGGGCGATCATCCCGCCGGGCGCCGTGGGCCACATGTGCCAGTGGTCGCGGTCGATCCCCTCCACCATGAAGTCGGCGAGCAGCACCGGCCGCGCGTCGACGGGGGTGCGGGTGAAGGGCGTGCCCAGCGCCCTGCGGACGGTGCTGCGGCTGCCGTCGGTGCCGACCAGATAGCGCGCCCGCACGCTCTCGGTGGAGCCGTCGGCGTGCCGCAGGGTGGCCGTGACGCCGTCCTCGTCCTGGTCGAAGCCGGTCAGCTCGGTGCTGAACTCCACCTGGCCGCCCAGCTCTTCGAGCCGGGCGTAGAGCAGCTCCACCGTGCGCCATTGGGGGAGCATGCGGGTCTCGGGATACGGCACGGCGGGCGTGGGCTCGCCCCGCTCGACGAGATCCCAGGTGCGCAGCCGCTCGGCGCCCTCCCAGGTCTGCACCGGCGGGCACGGCCCGGCCTCCGCCAGATATCCGGGCATGAGGCCCAGGTCGTCGAACGCCTCCAGCGTGCGCGGCTGGATGCCCGCGCCCCGCGAGCCCGGGAAGCCGCGCTCCGAGCGCTCGACGATCCGGTGGCGGACGCCCCGGCGGGCGAGGTCGGCGGCGAGGACGAGACCGGTCGGGCCCGCACCGGAGATCAGCACCTCGGTGTCCATGGACTCGGAATCGGGTGCTGAATCGGATGCGGAATCGGGTGCTGAACCGGACGTGGTCGTGGTCATGACGGTGCCCATCAAGGACCCCCCTTAACGACGTTAAATTCGCTGTACCCCCAGAGTGAACTGAACGGCGTTAAGCTGTCAAGGTGGCAACCCGAATCGACCGTGCCCTCGTCGCGCGCACCGCGCTGGACCTGCTCAACGAGGTGGGCCTCGAAGGCCTCACCCTGCGCAGGATCGCCAAGGAGCTCGACGTCCAGGCCCCCGCGCTCTACTGGCACTTCAAGAACAAGCAGGAGCTGCTCGACGAGGTGGCGACGGAGATGTTCCGCCGCATGGCCGTGCCCATCGCGTACGTCAAGGGCGACAACTGGCAGGAGCGGATGGCCGCGGCCGTCCGCGAGCAACGCCGCCTCCTGCTCGCCTACCGCGACGGCGCCAAGGTCTTCAGCGGCACGCGCTTCACCGACGACAGCTACGCCACCCCGCTGGAGAACATGCTGCGCGACCTGATGGAAGCCGGGTTCACCCAGCGCGCGGCCGCCCGCGCCTGGTTCACGCTCAGCACATACACCGTCGGCTATGTGATCGAGGAGCAGTCCGTCCACCCCACGCCGAAGAGCGACGCCCGCGACCCCGCCTACGACAAGGAAGCGCGCACCCGCCGCCTGGCCGGGCACCCGCTGGCCGACGAAGCGGGCTGGGAGTTCTTCGAGGACCTCGACGCGGGCTACGAGGACGGGCTGCGCGTCGTCCTGGCGGGCATCGAGGCCACGCTGCTACCGGGCGGCCGCGCCACCGCTCTCGGGGAGGCCGGAGGCCCCGCGCAGCAGTGACCGCCGCAGCGCCGGCGTGAACCGCCGCTCCACCCAGCGGTTCAGCACCCAGGCCAGCCCCAGCATCAGGCCGATCGTCAGCGCGAACGTCCCGTACGCCGGAACGCCTAGCTTCCGGTGCAGCACCCCGATCGCCACCCACCCCAGGTGCTCGTGCACCAGATAGAAGGGGTAGGTCAGCGCGCCCGCCACGGTCAGCCAGCGCCAGTCGGCCCAGTGCGCCTTGCCGAGCGCGATCAGCGCCACGGCCGCGTAGCCCACGGCGACGACGGCGATGATGGCGTACGCCGAACGGTAGGAGAAGTAGTGCGGGTTCGGCGGGTGCCACAGGCCCGCCACCGCGTAGTGCTGGCCGATCAGGAAGCTCACCCCGACGATGCCCCAGGCCGCCGCGTCATGGCCGTAGCGGTGGATCAGATAGAGGCCGACGCCGCCGATGAAGAACGACGAGTACTCCGGCATGACCACCACCCGCAGCACCTCCACGTGCGAGGCGGTCGTCACCACCGTCGCCAGCGTCCACACCGCGCAGAAGAGCACGACCCGGCGGCGCGTCGCCCCCGGCAGCACCACGAACAGCGCGAACAGCGCGTAGAACCGCACCTCCGCCCAGAGCGTCCAGCACACCCCCAGCACCCGCTGCGCGCCCGCAGGCTGCTGGAGCATGGTGAGGTTCACCAGGAAGTCGCTCGGCGAGACCGTCCGGTACGCCACCCACGGCAGCGCGAACACCAGCGTCACCAGCGCGATCGCCGTCCAGTAGGCGGGATACAGCCGGGCCACCCGGGAGGCGAAGAACGAGCGCAGCGGGCGGCCCCAGCCGCTCATGCAGATCACGAAGCCGCTGATGACGAAGAAGATCTCCACGCCGAGGCAGCCGTACGCGAACACGCCGGACAGCGTGGGGAATTCATGGCGGGGCGAGGAACCCCACGCCCGGCTGACGTCACCGTCCCGGCCGCCGTAGTGGTACAGCGCCACCATCAGCGCGGCGATCAGCCGCAGCCCGTCCAGCGCCCGCAGCCGGCTGCCCGGCTTCCCCTCCCGCGGGGCGGTCCCGGGAGCGGCGGTCGCCGTTCGCGTCCTGGGCAGGGCCGGAGCCGTCATGCCGTCACCGTGGCCTTCGTCGTCCGTGCGGACTTGCGGGTCAGCCGCCGCTGCACGGCCCGCGCGCGGCGGGCCACCTTCCGTACGGTCGGATTGCGCGGCAGGAAGGCGAGCTGGGAGGGGACCGCCCCCGGCAGCGCGAGGGCGGTGAGGCGCCGCCGCTTGAAATAGCGGCGCGTGCGCGCGTCGAGGTGCGCGGCCAGATACCGCTCGGCCGCCTCCCGCATACCGGGCAGGACCTGCGGCTGCATGGCGAATCCGACGGCCGCCAGCAGCCCCTGGGTCTCCTCGGCAGACGGCCGCCGGTGCGCCGCCGTGTCCTCCAGGGCGGGCAGCAGCGCGTCGACGAGCGTCACCGGGACGCGATTGCTGTTCTGGTACGGAGTGAGCCGCTCCAGCAGCAGGTCCGTGCCGGTGCGGGCGACCGGCAGACCGTGGAACGTGCTCGCCGTCAGCAGCGCCGTCGAGAAACAGCCGACCACCAGCGCCGGCCGGATCCGCCGGAAGAGCACCTCCGCCAGCACCGGGGTCTCCAGCACCGTCAGCCGCACACCGAGGCGCTCCGCCTCCTCCTCCAGCATCCGCGACCAGCGGGCCGGGGCCGAGGGGTGGGGCTTGAACACCAGCTGCCGGTGACCGCGCCCGGCCGCGCCGCGCAGCATGCGGACGTGCAGCCGCTCCTCCTCCTCGGGCGTGAGGATCTCCAGCGCCGACAGGTACTGGCCGAGCAGCAGCGCCGCACCCTCCGGAGCGGTCACGGGAGGCGCGGCGGCGGCGAGTTCGTCCAGCACGGCGGTGAAGACGGCGGTGGGTACGATCTCCGGCTCGACCCCGAACTCGCTCAGCAGCAGCGGGCGCAGGCCGGGCACCAGGTCCAGATGGAGGAGCCGGCGGACGCGGGTGCCGACGAGCGGGTCGAGCTTGCTGCGCGTCGGGCCGTAGCTCATCAGCCCGTCGGCGTAGACCTCCAGCGGGGCGTCCGTGAAGCACAGGGCGAGCGCTTGTGCCGGGCTGACCTGGATCGACTCGACGATCAGCTCCAGATCGTCGTCCCCCAGGCCCCACAGCAGCCTGAAGTGCCGTTCCCACAGCGGCGCGTCGTCCGGGCGGGGGGTCCAGCCGTTGGGGTGGAAGGGGCTGATCGCCGCGTTCCACGACAGCACCCCGTCGAAGCGGGCGCGCAGCACCTCGAAGCCGGGCGCCTCGTCCGGCGCCGGGGTGGTCTCCGGGACCGCCGCCGTGTTGGCGACGAGCAGCAGCCTGCGGTCGGCGGGGGGGAAGCACCCGGTGTCCAGGGCGGCGGTGAGCGTCGCGGCCCCGTAGAGGGTCGACGCCAGGAAGATCTGGGTGCGGGGACGGCCGTGCATCAGGCGGAGACCCCCGGGGCTGTGGGGCGGCGCCGCAGGCGGCGCAGCCGGGCGGCGCGGTCGTAATCCATCGAATTCAACGCGTCCTTGACCAGATCGGGGGGCATGCGCCGGAGCGCGGCCGCGCTTCTCGAACGCAGTGTGCGGGCCACCGCGGGTTCGAAACGTTCGATCGCGCCGAGGTGGTGGGAAATGATGGCGCAATACGTCCGGACGGCTTTCGGGAGAAAGGCGTCCGCGTCCTTGTCGAGTGCCGTCTCCTCGATTACCTGATCGAACGCGCGAAGGAAATCGAGCTGCCGCACATCGCCGATCTGGGTCAGTGAAGTCGCCACGCCCCGGCGGTAGAAGACACCCAGCAGCCCGGTCACGGCGAAGGTGCGCGCCTCGCGGTGCAGCCGCCAGATCCACGGGCGGTCCTCGGCGGTGCGCAGGCCGTGCCGGAAGTGCAGCAGCCCCTCGTCCAGCAGCCGCCGGTGGTAGATCCCGGCCCAGGCGTAGGGGTAGTCGACGGACGTCGAGCGGTCGGCGGGCAGGATCGCGCCGCGCGGGTCGAGCACCACCCCGCGCCGTCCGTGCGGCGCGCGCTGCACGGTGCGGACGCGGCCCGTGCACTGGACGTGGTCGGTGCGGACGAAGTCGACCGCCAACTCCTCGATGGCGTCCAGGAGCCGGGGGTAGTGGCCGGGGGCGAGCCAGTCGTCGCCGTCGAGGAAGGTCAGGTACTCGCCGTTCGCCGCGTCCAGCCCGCTGTTCCGGGCCGTGGCGAGGCCGCCGTTCCGCGCGTGCCGCACGACCCTGGCGCCCGGCAGGTCGCGCGCGGCGCGGTCCAGGAGCTCCGGGGTGCCGTCGGTCGAGCAGTCGTCCACGAGAATGAATTCGAAATCCTCGCGGGTGTTCGCTTGCAGGCTCCTCAGTGTGTCGGGCGCATAGGTCTGCACATTGAAGAACGGCACGATGACGGAGAGCTTGACCACTCACCGGACATTAGGTGGCCCCCCGGCATTCGTCTTGTCCTGGGGCGGGCGCGAAGGTGAACGAAGCGCGGCGGAATGATGAACCCGCCGCGCGGACAGGCCGATTCGCCGATCGTCGGTGTGCTGTTTACCGGTTGTTGCACCGGCGTTGGGCAGCCAAACGGAATGGATTTCTATCGTCGGCGACGTGCCATCACGAGCTGTCTCTTCTCCGGCCGCGCCGCGGATCGCCGTGCTCGCCGACTCCGACACCCGGTGGAAATGGGGTGCGCTCACCGCCCACCGCCTCGCACCGGGCGCCCGGCTCGACGGCCTGCTGCTCAGGGGCCGCGCGACGCCCACGGTCCGCCAGCTCGCCGAGGTCGGTGTGCGGGCGGAGACGCTGCGCGAGGTGACGGCGGCGGAGTTCGTCCGCACGGCCGGCCGTGAGCGGTACGACATCGTCGTGCTGGCCTGTGTCGGTGGCGCAGTCCAGGCCATGCTCCACGGGCTCGCGCACGCGTGGGGGGCCGCACCGGAGCGCCCGGTCGTCGTCACCGGCTACGTCGGCGTCGTCTACGAGAAGCTCGCCGACGGCCTCCTCCTGCGGCACGGCGCGGACGTCGTCCTCGCCAACTCCCCGCAGGACGCGGAGCGTTTCCGCGCGGTGTACGAGGGCGTGGGGGCGCCCGCGGACAGTGTGACGGAATGGGCGCTGCCGTTCCTGGCGGACGGGAGCGACGAGAAGGCGGAGCCCGAACCCCGGCCTTTCACCGTGGTGTTCGCCGCCCAGCCGTCCGTGCCGGAGAGCCGCGCGGACCGCGCCTACCTCCTGAACCGCGCGGCCCAGCACGCGCGGAAGCACCCGCGGCGTGACGTCCTCATCAAGCTCCGCAGCAAGCCCGGTGAGCACACCACGCACATCGAGGAACTCCCGTACCAGAAGCTGGCCTCCCGGATCCCCGGCGGACTGCCGTCCAACTGCCGTCTCGTCTACGGCCACATGGGCGAGGTGCTCGACCGCACCGACCTCCTCGTCACCGTCAGTTCCACGGCCGCCCTGGAGTCGCTCCACCGGGGTGTGACCACGGCCGTCCTCACCGACCTCGGCATCCGCGAAGCCCTCGGCAACCACCACTTCCTCGGGTCCGGCTGCCTCGCCTCCTGGGACCGGCTCGACGCCGGCCACCTCCCCGAGGCCGACGCGGACTGGGTCGCCCGCCAGGGCGTCGCCGCCGTCGGCCCGTACGCCCACGGCACCGTGCACGACGCGGCCCGGCGGCTCGTCGCGGGGCTCGTCGCCCGGTCCGCGCTCCCGCCGCTCGCCCCGTACTACACGGCCGCGACCGCCCCCGGCTATCTCCCCGCGGTCCTCGCCCGCCACGGCCTCGACCCGGAGGGCCGGCCGCTGCCCGGCACCGCCCGGCCACCCGGCGAACCGAGCGCCCTGCGAAGGGCGGTGCGGGAAGCGGCGCGTGGCGCGTACCGCCACGGCGTGCAGCGCGTCGCGCCCGTCATCCGGCGGCTGGGGGAGCTGTGAGTCCTGTGGAAGGAACCGATGTGAGCGCTGCCGTCGTCCTGGCCGTCATCCCCGCCCGCGGGGGATCGAAGGGGGTCCCCGCCAAGAACCTCGCCCCTGTCGGCGGCGTCCCGCTCGTGGCCCGCGCGGTGCGCGCGTGCCGGGCGGCCCGGCTGGTCACCGACGTCGTGGTGTCGACGGACGACTCCGGCATCGCGGCGGTCGCGCGGGAGGCCGGGGCGGTCGTGGTGCGGCGGCCTCCGGCCATCGCGGGGGACACGGCGTCCAGTGAGGCGGCGGTGCTGCACGCGATGGACGCGTACGAGGCGATGTACGGGCGCGGGGTCTCCACCGTCCTGCTGGTGCAGTGCACGAGTCCGTTTCTGACCGCCGGGGACGTCGAGGACGTCGCCGCCGCGGTGGTGGAGCGGGGGGCCGATACGGCGCTGACGGTGGCCCCGTTCCACGGCTTCGTGTGGCGGGAGGAGGGTGCTCCTTCCCCGGCCCCGCCCCTTCCCGGAACCGGCGGCAAGCCCCCGGGCCCCCGGACCCGGGGCTCCGCCCCGGACCCCGGCCCCCGCGAGCTGGAGTTCGTGGACCGCGTCGGGGCGATGCCCCGGCCCGTGGAGGCGCAGTGGGGCCACCCCCGGGCGGAGTCCGAGGGAGGCTGCCGGGGGAGTTCGAGGACGCTCCCGGCGGGAGCTTCCGCCGTCGGCGGCAACGGTGCGGCAGGCGGGGGCCCGGCGCACGCGGCCCCGGTCCCGGGAAGGGGCGGGGCCGGGGAACGAACCCCGGCCACCGACGGCGCGCCGTCCGTGCCCGCGCCCCCGCGGGGCGGACTCGGTGTCAACCACGACAAGGCGTACCGCCCCCGCCGTCAGGACCGCCCCCAGGACCTGCTGGAGACCGGCGCCGCGTACGCCATGCGCGCCGACCGCTTCCGCGTGGAGCGCCACCGCTTCTTCGGCCGCACCGAGCCCGTCCGCACCGACCCCGCGCGCGTGCTGGAGATCGACGACCCGCACGACCTCGCGCGGGCCCGGGCGCTCGCGCCCCTGCTCGACGCGCCCGCCGCCGGCGCGCTGCCCTCGCGGGAGGACGTCGACGCCGTCGTCATGGACTTCGACGGCACCCAGACCGACGACCGGGTGCTCATCGACGCGGACGGCCGCGAGCTCGTCGCCGTGCACCGCGGCGACGGCCTCGGCGTCGCGGCCCTGCGCCGTGCCGGGCTGGCCCTGCTGATCCTGTCCTCCGAGGCGAACGCGGTCGTCGCCGCGCGCGGCCGCAAGCTCGACGTGCCGGTGCTGCACGGCGTCGACCGCAAGGACCTCGCCCTCAAGCAGTGGTGCGACGAGCGCGGCATCGCACCCGACCGCGTGCTCTACGTCGGCAACGACGTCAACGACCTCCCCTGCCTCGACCTCGTCGGCTGGCCCGTCGCCGTCGCGAGCGCCCACGACGCCGTACGCGGCGCCGCCCGCGCGGTGACCTCCGCACCCGGTGGCAGCGGGGCCCTCCGCGAGATCGCCTCCTGGCTCCTCGGCCCCACCCTCTGATCTCCCCGATGTCCCCCTCGATGTCCCCGAGCCCTAAGGAACCTCCCCAGATGAGCCCCGCCCCGCGCACCCGCACCCTCGGCAGCAGGACCGCCGGCCCCGGCCACCCCGTCTACATCACCGGCGAGATCGGCATCAACCACAACGGCAGCCTCGACAACGCCTTCGCCCTCATCGACGCCGCCGCCGACGCCGGCTGCGACGCCGTGAAGTTCCAGAAGCGCACCCCCGAGATCTGCACCCCGCGCGACCAGTGGGACGTCGAACGCGACACGCCGTGGGGCCGGATGACCTACATCGACTACCGCCACCGGGTGGAGTTCGGCGAGGAGGAGTACCGCCGGATCGACGAGCACTGCCGGGAGCGCGGCATCGACTGGTTCGCCTCGCCCTGGGACACCGAGGCCGTCGCCTTCCTGGAGAAGTTCGACCTGCCGGCCCACAAGGTCGCCTCCGCCTCGCTCACCGACGACGAACTCCTGCGGGCCCTGCGCGCCACCGGCCGTACGGTGATCCTCTCCACCGGGATGTCCACGCCGAAGCAGATCCGGCACGCCGTGGAGGTGCTCGGCAGCGACAACATCCTGCTCTGCCACGCCACCTCGACCTATCCGGCCAAGGCCGCCGAGCTCAACCTCCGGGTGATCCACACCCTCCAGGCGGAGTACCCCAACGTGCCGATCGGCTACTCCGGCCACGAGACGGGCCTCCAGACGACGCTGGCCGCCGTCGCGCTCGGCGCCGCCTTCGTCGAGCGGCACATCACCCTCGACCGGGCGATGTGGGGCTCCGACCAGGCCGCGTCCGTCGAGCCGGGCGGCCTCCAGCGGCTCGTACGCGACATCCGCGTCGTGGAGGAGGCACTGGGGGACGGGGTGAAGAAGGTGTACGAGAGCGAGCTGGGGCCGATGCGCAAACTGCGCCGCGTCGCGGGCGTCGTCGCCCAGGGCGACGGCGAGCGGGCCGCCGACCGCGAACCCGCCACGGTCTGACGGGCCCTTACGGTGACCGCGCCCGCCGGGCCACCCGCCCGCACCCTCGCCTTCGTCGAGAGCCCGGTGCAGCTCCTCAACGTCCTCGAATGGGCGCACGTCACCGGCGGCCCGGCGACGGGCACCACCGTGCCCGACCCCCGCGACGGGGACCGGCCGCTCCGCGACGGCATCCCGCGCCAGCCGAAGGACCGCGACCTCGCCCCGGTCCGCCCCGCCGGCACCGGCCTCGTGGTCGTCGTCCTCGCCCCGCACGACCCCATGACGCGGGGTCAGCTGCGCCGGATGGCCGAGCTGGCGCGCGACCAGGGGCACGAGCTGCGCTGGGAGGAGGCGCGGGGCGGGGCGGGGGCACCGGTGCGGACCGTCGGCGGTCTCGCGGGGGCCCTGCGGAAGGCGCACCGGATCGTCATCGGGGATCCGTTCTCACGCTATGTGCAGCTGCTGCTGACGATCACCCGGGCCCGGGAGCTGGTCGTGGTGGACGACGGAACCGCCACCATGGAGTTCGTGTCCCAACTCGCCCGTGGGGAGCGCCTCGTGCGGTGGCACCGGCGCGGCAGCCGCGGGGCGCGTGACATCGCCTTCGCGCCGGTCTCCGCTTCCGCGCGCCGTCAGCTCACGCCGAACGACCGCCGGGCAGTAGAGGTGTTCACCTCGATGCCCGTCGAGCCGCCGCCCGGCGTGGCCGTCACGCGCAACGACTTCGCCTGGACCCGTGCCACCTTCGGCCCGCCCCGGCTCACCCGCGGCACCGACCTCGTCGGGACCTCGCTCGTCGAGACCGGGGTCGTGCACCCGGACCGCTATCTGGACGCCGTCGCCGCGCTCACCCGCACCCACGGCGCCACCCGCTACTTCGCGCACCGCCGGGAGAGCGCCGACAAGCTGCGCCGCATCGGCTCCCGGGTGGGCCTGGAGGTCGTACGCCCCGAGCTGCCGCTGGAGCTGATCGCGCGGCGGGGCCCCATCGGCCGCACGGTGCTCAGCTTCCCCTCGACCGTGGTGCACACCCTGCCGCTCGCGCTCGCCGGCACCGGCGTCACGGTCGCCGTCTGCGACATCGACCCCGTCTGGCTCACCGACAACGCCTCTCCCAGGGCCGAGGGATTCCTCTCCGAGGTGACGGGCACCGCCCCTGATGTGCGACGACTTCCGATCATGCCGCTGACGGCCCCCTGAGCCGTAATAATTGGTCATACCCTGCTCGTGACCCATCCATGCGGCTGAACTTTTCTAGATCTGGGGGCAGTTGCCCGGGTGAGGGCTCTACCCTTCACTGCGTGAACCATCTGATGCCTTTGGACGCCGAACCCGACACCGTCGACGCCAAGCTGCCCGGTGCACTCCCGTCCGCGCTCCGCGCCGAACTCATCGCGTTCCGACGCGACTTGCACATGCACCCGGAGCTCGGGAACCGTGAGTTCCGTACCACCGCGGCGGTCAAAGCGAGGCTGGAGAAGGCGGGTCTCAAGCCCCGCACCCTCTCCACAGGCACCGGCCTCTTCTGTGACATCGGACGGGACGCCGTGCGGGAGGCGGGCCGGCACACCACCACCGCCCGGGGCATGCTCGCGCTGCGCGCGGACCTGGACGCGCTGCCCATCCCGGACACCAAGACGGTCCCGTACCGCTCGACCGTGCCCAGAATGGCGCACGCCTGCGGCCACGACGTGCACACCACCGCCGTGCTCGGCGCCGGGCTGGTCCTCGCGGAGCTGGCCGCGCGCGGGGAACTGCCGCACCCGGTCCGGCTGATCTTCCAGCCCGCCGAGGAGGTGCTGCCCGGCGGTGCCCTCGACGCCATCGAGTGCGGCGCGCTGGACGGCGTGGGCCGGATCATCGCGGTGCACTGCGACCCCAAGGTCGAGGTCGGGCGGATCGGCCTGCGGCAGGGCGCGATCACTTCGGCGTGCGACCGGCTCGAGGTCTCGCTGGACGGCCCCGGCGGCCACACCGCGCGGCCGCACTTCACCACCGACCTGGTGACCGCCGTGGCCCGGGTGGCCACGGACGTCCCCGCGGTCCTCGCGCGCCGGGTCGACGCCCGCTCGGGCCTCTCCCTCACCTGGGGCCGGATGGAGACCGGGCACGCCCCCAACGTCATCCCGCAGCACGGCGAGCTCTCCGGCACGGTCCGCTGCCTGGACCTGCACGCCTGGCGGGACGCGCCGGACCTGGTGCACGCCGCGATCGACGAGGTCGCCACGCTGCACCGCGCGAAGTCGGAGATCAATTACGTCCGGGGGGTGCCACCGGTCATCAACGACCCGGAGGTCACCGAACTCCTGCGGCGCGCCATGACGGCGCGCCGCGGCCCGTCCTCGGTCGAGGACACCGAGCAGAGCCTGGGCGGCGAGGACTTCTCCTGGTACCTGGAGCACGTGCCCGGCGCGATGGCCCGGCTCGGGGTCCGGTCGGTGGGCGATAACACCCGACGTGACCTGCATCGGGGTGATTTCGACGTGGATGAGGGGTCCATCCAGGCCGGAGTGGAGCTCTTCACGGCCGCCGCGCTGCTGGACGGCGACTCGCATTGAGTGATCGATCAAAATGATCGATCAATTGGAGGATCCCACAAAACGGCCCCAGGGGCTTCCCGGCCGCATTCGGGGCGTTCGCCGGGCGTTTCAGGCACATTTCCCGGCGGTTCCTGATCATTCAGTAGGCAATCGGGTCAAGAGGCGTTCGCATCGGTCCGATAACGGCTTTCAAGCACCCCTTTTATCTCCATCTACGCGCGTTACGATGCCCGCGAACCAGCGCCGACGGAGGCGCTTCGAGTGAAGGGGCCCTTCGTGCGTCGGGTATCCACAATCGCTGTCGCCGGTGTTACCACCGCGGCACTCGCATTCACTCTCACCGCCTGTGGTGAGTCCTCCACCGAATCCGGTGGAGGGAAGGGCAAGGGAGTGGGTCTCGCCTTCGACGTCGGTGGTCGTGACGACCACTCCTTCAACGAGTCCGCGGCCCGTGGCCTGGACAAAGCTATGAAGGACCTCAAGGTCGACGGCAAGATGATGACCGCCAAGAACGGCGAGACCGAGGCGGAGCGCGAGCAGCGCCTCAGCTCGCTCGCCGAGAAGGGCTACAACCCGGTCATCGGCGTGGGGTTCAACTACAAGAACTCGATCGAGAAGGTCGCCAAGGACTACCCCAAGACGTCCTTCGCGGTCGTGGACTCGATCGCCGCGGGCCCGAACGTCGAGAGCATCACCTTCGGCGAGCAGGAGGGCTCCTACCTGGCCGGCGTGGCCGCCGCGCTGAAGTCCAAGACGAAGAAGGTCGGCTTCATCGGCGCCACGCAGAACGCGCTGATCCAGAAGTTCCAGGCCGGCTTCGAACAGGGCGCCAAGGACACCGACTCCAAGATCGACGTCCGCTCGGACTACCTGTCGTCCACCGACAAGGGCTTCAACGACCCGGCCTCCGCCAAGGAGAAGGCCAAGGGCATGCTGGAGCAGGGCTACGACGTGATCTACAGCGCGGCGGGCCTGTCCGGCAACGGCTCCATCGAGGCCGTCTCCGAGCAGAAGGGTGCCTGGGCGATCGGCGTCGACTCCGACCAGTACCAGCAGCCCGGCCTGGAGAAGTACAAGAACTCCATCCTCACCTCGGTCGTGAAGAACGTCGACGTGGCGGTCTACGACTTCATCAAGAGCGTCCAGGACGGCAAGCCGTTCACCGGTGAGCGCAAGTACCTGCTCAAGGACAACGGCGTGTCGCTGGCCACCTCGGGCGGCTTCATCGACGACATCAAGTCGAAGATCGACGAGGCCAGGAAGAACATCGTGGACGGCAACATCAAGGTCAAGACCAGCTGAACCCGTGACCCGAGGGGCCGGCGCGAACCGGTCCCGACAGGTCGCGGGCCCGGCGGTGGGGAAGGCCTCCCCGCCGCCGGGCCTCCCTGTGCGTACCGTCGGCCGACGGTATGCCTCTGGCCAACGCTACGCGCGTAGCTATCCGTTGACGCGTGTAGCGTCGGCGCCGCCCTCCCCCGGAGCCCGCCCGCCCCCGCACGGCCGGCCCGGTTCCTCCCGCTCCCTTCCCCGAGGAGAGTGCGCCATCAAAGCGTCCAGCAGTACCGCCCCCGCAGTAGAACTCGCGGGCATCACCAAGCGGTTCCCCGGTGTCGTCGCCAACCACGACATCCACCTCACGGTCCGCCGCGGCACCGTCCACGCCCTGTGCGGCGAGAACGGCGCCGGCAAGTCGACCCTGATGAAGATCCTCTACGGCATGCAGAAGCCGGACGAGGGCACCATCACCCTCGACGGCGAGCAGGTCTCCCTGCACAGCCCGGCCGACGCCATCGCGCGCGGCATCGGCATGGTGCACCAGCACTTCATGCTGGCCGACAACCTCACCGTGCTGGAGAACGTCGTCCTCGGCGCCGAGAAGCTGCACGGCATCGGCGGCAAGGCCAAGGCGAAGATCAAGGAGATCTCCGACGCCTACGGGCTCGGGGTCCGCCCCGATGCCCTGGTCGAGGACCTCGGCGTCGCCGACCGCCAGCGCGTGGAGATCCTCAAGGTCCTCTACCGCGGCGCCCGTACGCTGATCCTCGACGAGCCGACCGCCGTCCTCGTGCCGCAGGAGGTCGACGCGCTCTTCGACAACCTCCGCGAGCTCAAGGCGGAGGGCCTGACGGTCATCTTCATCTCGCACAAGCTCGGCGAGGTGCTCTCCGTCGCCGACGACATCACCGTGATCCGCCGCGGCACCACCGTCGGCACCGCGGTGCCGAGCGAGACCACCCCGAAGCAGCTGGCCGAGCTGATGGTCGGTGAGGAACTGCCCTCGCCCGAGACCCGCGAGTCCACCGTCACCGACACGCCGATGCTCACCGTCGAGGGGCTGCACCTGTCGGCCACCGACCCCGACGGTGCCGTGCGCGCCGTGCTCGACGGCATCTCCTTCACCATCCACAAGGGCGAGGTCCTCGGCATCGCGGGCGTGGAGGGCAACGGTCAGGCCGAACTGGTCGAGGCCATCATGGGCATGCGCGACCCCGACGGCGGCACCGTCGCGCTCGACGGCTCCGACATCAGCCACGCGCCCACGCGCAAGCGGCGTGAGGACGGCATCGGCTACATCCCCGAGGACCGCCACCGGCACGGCCTGCTGCTGGAAGCGCCGCTGTGGGAGAACCGCATCCTCGGCCACGTCACCGAGAAGCCCAACAGCAAGGGCGCGCTCCTCGACCTCAAGGCCGCCCGCGCCGACACCGAGCGCATCGTCCGCGAGTTCGACGTGCGCACCCCCGGCATCGAGGTCACCGCGGCCTCCCTGTCCGGCGGCAACCAGCAGAAGCTGATCGTCGGCCGCGAGATGAGCCACCTGCCCAAGCTGCTCATCGCCGCGCACCCCACCCGGGGCGTGGACGTCGGCGCGCAGGCGCAGATCTGGGACCAGATCCGCGAGGCGCGCCGCGAGGGCCTGGCGGTGCTGCTGATCTCCGCCGACCTGGACGAGCTGATCGGGCTCTCCGACACCCTGCGGGTGATGTTCCGCGGCCGTCTGGTCGCCGACGCCGACCCCGCGAGCATCACGCCCGAGGAACTCGGTTCCGCGATGACGGGCGCCGCCACCGGCCACCTCGAACACGAGGAGGGCGCCGAGGCCGAGGCCGGGGCCCCGGCGGCGGCACAGGAAGAAACGCAGGACGACGACGCGTCGGCGGACGCGCGCGAAGGACGCGAAGAAGAGGAAGGGGGCGAGGGCAAGTGAGCATCACCAAGAAGGCCGACCGGGACAAGATCGTCCTGGGCCTCGCCGCGCCGGTGCTGGCCATCGTCGCGGCCGTGGCCATCACGTCGGTGATCATCGGGGCGACCGGCAAGGACCCCTTCCACGCCTACCAGGTGATGGTCGACTACGGGTCGAAGAGCGACTCGCAGGTCTGGATCATCAACAAGGCGGTCCCGTACTACCTGTCCGCGCTGGCCGTCGCCATCGGCTTCCGGATGAACCTCTTCAACATCGGTGTGGACGGCCAGTACCGCGTCGCGGCGTTCTTCGCCGCGGTCGCCGGCGGCGCCATGACGATGCCGGGCTTCGTGCAGATCCCCGTGATCATCATCGTGGCGATGGCCGTGGGCGCGCTCTGGGCGGGCATCGCCGGCCTGCTGAAGGTGACCCGCGGCGTCAGCGAGGTGATCAGCACGATCATGCTCAACGCGATCGCGGGCTCGGTCATCGCGTACTTCCTCCAGGACGGGCGGCTGGCGAAGAAGGAGGGCAACATGATCCACACGCCCTACCTGCCGGGCTCCGCCCACTTCTTCGAGTTCCCGACCCAGCCCAAGCCGGTCTACGGCTTCGTGGTCATCGCGGCCCTGGCGGGCGTCGCCTACTGGTTCGTGCTCAACCGCACGCGCTTCGGCTACGACCTGCGCACCGTCGGCCAGTCCGAGAGCGCGGCCCAGGCCAGCGGCGTCAACGTCAAGCGCATGGTGATCACCTCGATGCTGATCTCCGGCGCCGCCGCGGGCCTCGTCGGCATGCCGACCCTGCTCGGCGTCTCGTACAACTACGGCACCGACTTCCCCGTCGGCATCGGCTTCACCGGCATCGCCATCGCGCTCCTCGGCCGCAACCACCCCATCGGCATGGCGCTGGCCGCCCTCCTGTGGGGCTTCCTCGACCGCACCAGCACCCAGCTGGAGTTCGAGGGATACGCGCAGGAGATCGTCGGCGTGGTCCAGGGCGTCATCGTCCTGTGCGTCGTCATCGCCTACGAGGTCGTCCGCCGGTACGGCCTGAAGACCCAGCAGCGGAAGGTCGGCGAGGAGCTCGCCGCCCAGGCCCGCGAGAACGACAAGGCGGAGGTGTCCGCGTGAGCACGACCCTCACCGATGCTGTCAGCAACGCGCTGAGCGGCAAGAACAAGCCCGGCGGCCGGAGGCTCACCACCCCCGTCGTCCTGCTGGGCATCGCGGCGGCACTGCTGCTGCTCTCGGCGCTGCGCGCGGTCACCAGCGCCGGTGACCTGACCTCCTCCGGCCAGTTCGGCGGCGCGCTCGCCGCGGCCGTGCCGATCGGCCTCGCCGGTCTCGGCGGCCTGTGGGCCGAGCGCTCGGGCGTCGTCAACATCGGCCTCGAAGGCATGATGATGCTCGGCACCTTCTGCGCGGGCTGGATGGGCTGGCAGCACGGCCCCTGGATCGCGGCGCTCGCCGGTGTACTCGGCGGCGCGCTCGGCGGCCTCGTGCACGCCGTCGCGACCGTCACCTTCGGCGCCGACCACATCATCTCCGGTGTCGCCATCAACATCCTGGCGCTCGGCGTCACGCAGTACCTCGCCAAGATCACCTTCGGCGCGGAGGGCAGCGCCGCCCAGCAGGCGGGCGGCAACGACAAGCAGTCGCCGGTCATGCCCGACATGCCCAACTTCTCCGTCCCGGGCCTGTCCGACTGGCTGAACAGCGTCGAGAAGCACCACTGGTTCTTCGTCTCGGACCTCGCGGGCGTCGTCGACGGCCTGGTCACCGACGTGTCCTGGCTGACGATCGTCGCCGCGCTGCTCTTCGTCGGCACCTTCTTCGTGCTGTGGCGCTCGGCCTTCGGCCTGCGCCTGCGCTCCTGCGGCGAGAGCCCGGTCGCCGCCGAGTCCCTCGGCGTCAACGTCTACAAGTACAAGTACGTGGCCGTGATCGTCTCCGGCGCCCTCGCGGGCCTCGGCGGCGCGTTCCTCGCCATCGGCACGCACATGTACTCCGACGGCCAGACCGGCGGCCGCGGCTACATCGGCCTCGCCACCATGATCTCCGGCAACTGGCGGCCGGGCGGCATCGCGATGAGCGCGGGCCTGTTCGGCTTCATGGACAGCCTCCAGCTGCGCTCCGGCGGCTCGACTGTTCACGCGCTGCTGCTGCTCCTCGCCGTGCTGCTGGCCGGCCTCGCCGCCTGGCGGTTCAAGGCGGGCAAGCGCCAGGTCGCGATCGTCTCCGGCGCCCTCGCCGCCGCGCTGGTCGTCTGGTACCTGCTCACCAAGTCCGTGCCGGGCGAGTTCGTCGACGCCACCCCGTACGTCGCGACGCTGCTCGTGCTGTCCTTCTCGGCGCAGCGCCTGCGGATGCCCAAGGCGAACGGCAAGCCGTACCGGAAGGGACAGGGCAAGTGAGCACTCCCGTCGACTGGGAGTACCTGCGGACGCGGGCCCGGGACGCCATGTCCCGGGCCTACGCCCCGTACTCCGGCTTCCCCGTGGGCGCCGCGGCGCTCGCCGACGACGGCCGCACCGTCACCGGCTGCAACGTCGAGAACGCCGCCTACGGTGTCGCCCTGTGCGCCGAATGCGGGCTGATCTCCGACCTGTTCTCCTCCGGTGGCGGACGGCTGGTCGCCTTCACCTGTTGCGACCGCAAGGGCAATGTGCTGATGCCGTGCGGCCGCTGCCGCCAGCTGCTGTGGGAGCACGGCGGCCCGGAACTGGCGGTGGACACGACCACCGGCATCCGCCCGCTGTCCGACCTGCTGCCCGATGCGTTTGGCCCTGCTGACCTGGATCGCTGAATATGTCCTTAAGCGCCGCACCGCGTATGACTGCTCATGCGCGGTGCGGGTCACTTTCCGGCATCGCGTCCGGGAAGCCTGAGGACGCACGAACTTAAGGAAAATCTGCTGATGGACGCCATTTCCGTAATCCGCACCAAGCGCGACCGCGGTCGTCTCACCGACGAGCAGATCGACTGGATCATCGACGCGTACACCCGCGGCGAGGTCGCCGACGAGCAGATGTCCTCGCTCGCCATGGCCATCCTGCTCAACGGCATGGACCGGGCCGAGATCGCCCGCTGGACCGCCGCGATGATCAAGTCCGGCGAGCGGATGGACTTCTCCTCGCTCCCGATGCCCACCTCGGACAAGCACTCCACCGGCGGCGTCGGTGACAAGATCACCCTGCCGCTGGCCCCGCTCGTCGCCGCCTGCGGCGCGGCCGTGCCGCAGCTGTCCGGCCGGGGCCTCGGCCACACCGGTGGCACGCTCGACAAGCTGGAGTCCATCCCCGGCTGGCGCGCCCTGCTGTCGAACGACGAGATGATGCGGGTCCTGCGCGACGTCGGCTCGGTCATCTGCGCCGCCGGCGACGGCCTGGCCCCGGCCGACAAGAAGCTGTACGCGCTGCGCGACGTGACCGGCACGGTCGAGGCGATCCCGCTGATCGCCTCCTCCATCATGTCGAAGAAGATCGCCGAGGGCACGGGCTCGCTCGTCCTCGACGTCAAGGTCGGCTCCGGCGCCTTCATGAAGAACATCGACGACGCGCGCGAGCTCGCCTCCACGATGGTCGGCCTGGGCACGGACCACGGTGTGAAGACCGTCGCCCTGCTCACCGACATGTCGACCCCGCTCGGCCTGACGGCGGGCAACGCCCTCGAGGTCCGCGAGTCCGTCGAGGTCCTGGCGGGCGGCGGCCCGGCCGACGTCGTCGAGCTGACCCTCGCGCTGGCGCGCGAGATGCTCACCGCGGCGGGCCTGCCGGACGCCGACCCGGCCAAGGCGCTCAAGGACGGCTCCGCCATGGACCACTGGCGCCGCATGATCCAGGCGCAGGGCGGCGACCCGGACGCGGTCCTGCCGGTGGCGCGCGAGCAGCACGTCGTCACGGCGACCTCCTCCGGTGTCCTCACCGGCCTCGACGCCTACGCCGTCGGCGTCGCCGCCTGGCGCCTGGGCGCGGGCCGCGCGCGCAAGGAGGACGCGGTCCAGGCCGGCGCGGGCGTCGAGCTGCACGCGAAGCCGGGCGACGAGGTCAAGGAGGGCCAGCCGCTGATGACCCTCCACACCGACACCCCGGAGAAGTTCGCGTACGCGCTCCAGTCCCTGGAGGGCGGCGTCGAGATCGCCGCTCCGGGCACGGCCTTCACGCCGAACCCGATCGTCCTGGACCGCATCGCGTAAGCGGTCGGACGCACACGCACCGGGCACCGACGGCACCGTGGACGTCCGCGAGCACACCCTGCCCTGGCCGCACGCCCCGTTCGGCCCGGTCGCCGAGGTCCGCGAGGCGTCGGGAA